>CAXUIE010000004.1:25510-33475 GCA_964250825.1 uncultured Acidisphaera sp.
CGTGTTATCGGGGGCGGACCGCCGACGCGGATCACGCCGTCGCCGGTCTCAAGTGGAAGTTTGGGCCAAGCTGATGGGCGGCAATAGGCGGGTTCCTCGGCGGCGGCGCGGGCGAGTGGGCTTGTCGACGCACCAATGCGTCGGCCAGCTCTTTGCGCTTTCTCAAACGGCTCCATAAGAAGGGCGCGCCCACGAGCCCGTCGAGATCGGAAAAAGCCAGTGATGGACCCGCCAACGAGCGATCTCCGACCGAGCCATCAGCCGGCGGCGAAACGTTCCTGTTCCACGCCTTGCTGGATCAATCGCGTTTCGCGCAGCGGAGCGGGAGGCGGGGCGGCTCCGAAGATGGGCGGGCGATTGCGCCACCTCCGCAAGCTGTCGATCCTGAGCGCGCTCGCGCTGGCCGGATGCGGGGGCGTGCTCGATCCGCAAGGCCCCGTGTCGGCCGCCGAGCGGCTCCTCCTGTTCAACGCGACCGGCATCATGCTGGTCGTGGTGCTGCCGGTGATCGTGCTGACCCTGGCGTTCGCATGGTGGTACCGCGCCGGCAACCACAAGGCCGCCTACAGCCCCGACTGGGACTATTCTGGCCAGATTGAGCTGGTGGTCTGGTCCATCCCGGCCATGATCGTCATCCTGGTCGCTGGCGTGGGCTGGCTCGGGGCGCACCAGCTGGATCCGTATCGGAAACTGCAATCGGATGTGAAGCCGCTCACGGTGCAAGCGGTGTCGATGGATTGGAAGTGGCTGTTCATCTATCCCGAACAACGGGTGGCGACGGTGAACCAGCTCGTCGTGCCCGCGGGCACGCCGATCAACTTCCAAATGACCTCGTTCACCGTGATGAACGCCTTCTTCATCCCGCAGCTCGGCAGCATGGTCTACACAATGCCGGGGATGACGACGCAGGTGAGCCTGAAGGCGGACCGGCCGGGCGACTATCCGGGCTTGTCGTCGCACTTCAGCGGCGACGGGTTCTCGGACATGCACTTCGTGGTGCGCGCGGTCGCGCCGTCCGATTTCGACAATTGGGCGTCATCCACCAAGAACGGCAGCGCGAAGCTGGACGACGGCGTCCTGGCGACGCTGGAGAAGAGCGAGACCATCGAACCCGCCACTTACCAAACGGTGGGGCCGTCCTTGTTCGAGCGCATCCAGCAGGCTTCGACCCGATCTCCCGGAAGCCCCGGCACGCCTCGCCACGATCTCAAGACACCCAGCCAGGAGAACTAGGATGTTGGGCAAGCTCACCTGGTCGGCCATCCCCTTGAGCCAGCCGATCCCGCTGTTCGCGTCGGGTCTCGTCATCGTCGGCATCCTCGCAACGTTGGCCTTAATCACCTGGTACCGCGCCTGGCCGTATCTTTGGCGCGAGTGGCTGACCAGCGTGGACCACAAGCGCATCGGCGTCATGTACACGCTGCTCGCGTTGGTGATGCTGGTGCGCGGCTTCACCGACGCGATCATGATGCGCTCGCAGCTCGCCATCGCCGCCGGCGGAGCGCAAGGCTATCTGCCGCCCGAGCACTACGACCAGATCTTCTCGGCGCACGGCACCATCATGATCTTCTTCGTGGCCATGACCTTCATGGTCGGGCTAATGAACTTCGCCGTGCCGCTGCAGCTCGGGGTGCGCGACGTGGCGTTTCCGGTGCTGAACTCGGTCAGCTTCTGGCTCACGGCGTCGGGCGTGCTGCTGATCAACATGTCGCTCGTGATCGGCGAGTTCGCGCGCACCGGTTGGCTGGCCTACCCGCCGCTGAGCGAGCTGCAGTTCTCGCCCGGCGTTGGCGTCGACTACTATCTTTGGGCGCTGGAGATTTCGGGCATCGGCACCTTGATGTCCGGCATCAACCTGGTCACCACCATCCTCAAGCTGCGGGCACCCGGCATGTCGTACATGCGGATGCCGGTGTTCTGCTGGACGGCGCTCGCCTCCAACATGCTGATCGTCGCCGCCTTCCCGATCCTAACCGCGACACTCGGGATGCTGCTGCTCGACCGCTATCTCGGCATGCACTTCTTCACCAACGACGGTGGCGGCAACGCCATGCTGTACTTCAACCTGATCTGGGCCTGGGGCCATCCCGAGGTCTACATCCTGATCCTGCCCGCGTTCGGCGTGTTCACCGAGGTGATCAGCACCTTCTCGGGCAAGGCCGTGTTTGGGTATCGCTCGATGGTGCTCGCGACTCTGGCGATCACCGGGCTCAGTTTCATGGTGTGGCTGCACCACTTCTTCACCATGGGCGCCGGAGCCGACGTCAACGGCTTCTTTGGCGTCATGACGATGATCATCGCGGTGCCGACCGGCGTGAAGGTGTTCAACTGGCTGTTCACGCTGTACCGCGGACGGATCCGCTACGAGCCGCCGGTCTTCTGGGCGATCGGGTTCATGGTGACGTTCGTGATCGGCGGCATGACCGGCGTGCTGCTCGCCGTGCCGCCGGCCGATTTCGTGCTGCACAACAGCCTATTCCTGGTCGCGCACTTTCACAACGTCATCATCGGCGGCGTGCTGTTCGGCGCTTTCGCCGGATATAATTATTGGTTTCCGAAAGCCTTCGGGTTCACCTTGGACCGGCGCCTCGGCATCGTCAGCTTCTGGTGCTGGCTTGTCGGGTTCTATCTCGCTTTCATGCCGCTATACGCGGTCGGCCTGCTGGGGATGACGCGGCGCATGCAGCACTACGCGGACACGAGCTGGCAGCCCTACATGCTGGTCGCGGAGGTGGGCGCGATCGTGATCCTGCTCGGCATCGTGGCGACCATTGCCCAGCTCGTGGTCAGCATCCGCAACCGCCGGGCGCTGCGCGACCTGACCGGCGATCCGTGGAACGGGCGGACCTTGGAATGGTCCACCACGTCGCCGCCGCCGGCTTACAACTACGCCGTGATGCCGAACGTCGAGGGCGCCGACGCCTACTGGAACATGAAGCAGCGCGGGCCCGCCCCGACGCTCGAGTACGAGCCGGTCGAGATGCCCGCCAACAGCGCGAATGGCTTCATCACCGCATTTTTCGCCGTGGTCACCGGGTTCGCGTTGATCTGGCATATTTGGTGGATGGCGATCGTCGGCTTGGGCTGCGCGGCGCTGACCCTCATGGCGTTCGGCTGGATCGACCGGCCGGACCATGAGGTGTCGCCGCGCGAGCTGGAGATCGCGGACCGGGCGCGGATGGGCCGGGCATGAGCGCCAGCCTCGCCCAGCATCCCCACGCGACGGGCTCGGACCCGGCGACCGGCCGCGGGCGCGGTGGTCCCGCCCCCGTCCGCATCACCGTCGCGTACGGCTTCTGGATCTTTCTGCTCAGCGACATCATCATGTTCTCGGCGGTGTTCGCCGCCTATGCCGTGTTGTCTGGGGAAACCGCCGGCGGGCCGAGCGGGCGCGACCTGTTCAGCTTGCGTAACGCCGGCGTCGAGACGGTTTGCCTGCTGTTCAGCAGCTACACGTGCGGGCTGGCCGCGCTTTCGATCGAGACGCGGCGGACCGGCTCGTTCTTCTTGTTCGCGGCGGCCACCTTCCTGCTTGGCGGGTTGTTCCTGGGGCTCGAAGTGACCGAGTTCGGCGGCATGGTCGCGAAGGGTGCCGGGCCATCCCGCAGCGCCTTCCTGTCAGGGTTCTTCAGTCTTGTCGGGCTGCACGGCGCGCACGTGACGGCCGGACTGCTCTGGCTGGTGTTCCTGGTCACGCAAGTGGCGGTGAAGGGGCGTCGGGACTTCGTGCTGCGGCGGTTTCACTGCTTCAGCCTGTTCTGGCACGCGCTCGACATCATCTGGGTGGCGGTGCTCACGCTGGTCTACCTCATAGGAGCGCAAGCATGAGCTTTGGCCACGGCGTGCAGGACCGACGATCCACCGACAGCGCGCCCGGCGTCGACCGGGACGCGCCGCAGGGGAGCATCCTCGGCTACACCGTCGGCCTCGGATTCGCGCTGCTGCTGACCGCCGCGTCGTTCGTCGTGGCGAAAACCGGGCTGCTGTGGGGGCCGGGCGTGCCGGTCGGCCTCGCGGTGCTGGCAATCGCGCAAATGGGCGTGCACCTGGTGTTCTTCCTGCACATGAGCAGCGGCCCGGACAACACCAACAACGTCCTGGCGCTCGCGTTCGGCATCCTGATCGTGTTCCTCGTGATGACCGGATCGCTTTGGATCATGTCGCATATGAACGCCAACATGATGCCTGTGCGCACCATGATGGAGATGCGGCGCTGAACAACTGCCGATGTAAGCCGTGAACCGTCAGTAGCCCGCCGCGGCGAACGGCCCGGCGCCGCGGCGATACACGAGGAGTGCGCGCTCGTAGCGGCACACGAGCTCGCCGGTCGCCACGTAAGCGCGAGTTTCGACCTGCGCGACCCCCTGGGTCGGCCGCGACCGCGAGCCGCGGACTTCGCCCACCGTGGACTCCGCATAGATTGTTTCGCCGGGCCTGACGGGTCGCGGCAGCTCGACGCCCGTCCAGCCGAGATTGGCGACGACCCGGCCCAACGTTCGCGTGGTCAGCGCCGTCACCGCGGCGATCACCAGCGGCTCGAACACCGTGGTTTCCATCGCGGGATGCGCAGCGAGATACGCGGCGTCGTGCCAGCGCGGATTGATCTCGAGTGAGCGAAGCGCATGGAGCCGGCTTTCCTCGGCGCCGATGGTCCGGCCGGGCCAGTGGACGAACGTCTCGCCTTGCGCCAAGTCCTCGAAAAACACGCCGGTCTGCTCGACCAGCACGTCGTCGCCCTCGGCGTGGTAAAGGCGGAAGCGCTCCTCCTCCGCCGGCGGTGAATGCGGGTCATCCTCGGGATGGCGGCCGCGCTTATAGACCTCGATGCGGCAAGCGATCTTGGCGACCGTCTCGCCGCGCGCGTTGACGCCGTCGATGGCGAGCAACGCGATCCCGACATCGGGGTCCGACCCGGCGTCAAGCCCGGTGACGGTGGAATCGGAGTACAACGTGTCGCCGCCGAACACCGGGCGCGTCATGGCGATGCTGTCGATGCCGAGCAGCGCGCGGCGGCGATACCAGCTTCGCGACACCATTCCCAGGAGGTGCTGCACGGTCAGCGTGCTGACGCCGAGCGGCCTTTTCCACTCGGTCTGCGCGGCGTAGTGGCTGTCATAGTGGAGCTGCGCGTTGTTGATGAGGTCCACCGCGTCGTCGCGGTTGTCCTGCTGGGAGAAATCGACGCCGGGGCGATGGCGGATGCGCAATCCGGGCCGCAGATCCTCAAAGCTGAGCCCAAACCGCTCGCGGTAGCGGTTGGGTCCAAGCCGGACATAGCCGTACAGGCTCATCGTTCGGTCCTCCGGAACCGGTGGTCAGGCCGCGCGGTCGCGACCTTCGCGGCGCTGGGCCGGCGTTGCAACCAGGATTGGCCCAAGGCAACTCGGAGGCGGCTTGCGCTTTTGGCTTCGGCAGCAGGAGACCGACATGGCCGACACCGACACGCCGCAGGGCGAGGCGCCCAAGACCGACGCGGAACGGCGCCGCGAATGGGACGAGCAGGATCGGGAAGTCGAGCGGATCACGCAAACGGTGGAGCCGGGCAGCGCCGCGCCCTCCCGCGCTAACATCACCGGCCCGGGCAGCGGTGCCGACGGCGGCAGCGCGCATCACGAGAAGTAGCGGCGAGCTTGGCGCTTGCACCCGCTTGCGGTTGCCAAGGGCCATCCGCCTAGTTGGTGCTTCCGGTTTTGCTTGACGCCATGCACCCTTTGTGTTCTTGTTTCGTTCGTGCTGCACCCTGTTTCGTCCGCCGCGCCGAGCCTGCCTGACCGCTTCGCTGCGATCGTAGAGGGGGTGTGCCGGGCGATCGCGTCGCGAGCCGCAGCGAACCCGTCGCTGGCACCGTTGCTGCTCCTCGTTTGGACCCGATTACGGCGAGTTGCGAGGCGGTTCACCTCCCTTGCCGGGCGGGTCGGCAGCGGGGTTGGCCTCGGAACGCCACCGCGCGGAAGCGCGGATCGACCGCGTCCGTCCGGCGCGCGGGAGCGGCTGCCTCGCGGCTTCGGCTGGTTGGTGCGGCTGGTGCCGGAAGCGGCCTGCTATGGCGCGCAGTTGCAGTGGTTGCTGTCCGAGCCGGGCATGGCCGAACTGCTTGCCGCAACGCCGCAAGCGAAGCGCCTGCTCCGGCCGTTGTGCCGGATGCTCGCGGTGGAGCCCGGCCCGGAGCTGAGGCCGCCCACGGGAGAAAACAAACCGCGGCCATGCCGCCAAGCTTTGGAAGGGGCGGCCGCGCGCGGACCGGTTCGGGCGCGACGGCGCCCCGTGCCGCGACAGGGCGGCTTGGCTTGGTTGCGGTGGCGCCCTGCCGAGCGGGTCGGGTGATCACACGACGGCGCACGACCTTGTTGTTGCAATATCGTAACATGCTACGAACGCGGCATGCTGGCGGACCAATGCTCGCCCTGTTGCGGCGCCATAATGGAACTCTACGCTTACATCCCCTTAAACCGCGGCGGGCGCTTTTCCATGAACGCGGTGCGGCCCTCGCGATAGTCCGCGCTGTCGAAGCAGGCATCCATGTGCGCCTTCAATCCGGCCGTGTCGCGTTCGCCGGCATCGCGCAGCACCTGCTCCACCGCGTGCTTGGAGGCGGCGAGCGAGAGGGGGGCGTTGTCGGCGATGGTGCGGGCCAAGTCGAGCACCACGTCGTTCAGCTCGGCGTCGGACACCGCGCGGTTGATCAAACCGATGCGCTCGGCTTCCGCCGCGTCGATCCGGGTTCCGGTGTAGAGGATCATGCGCGCGTGCGCCGGCCCCACCAACGAAACCAAGCGGCGAACGCTGTCGAACGCGTAGGCGATGCCGAGCCGGGCGGCCGGAATGCCGAACTGGCTGTCCACCGCCGCGATGCGAAGGTCCGCCTGCATCGCGATCGCCAGCCCGCCGCCCAGGCAGAACCCGCGAATGCGCGCGATCGTCGGCTTCGGGAAGTTGGCGAGCTTGATCCGCCCCGCGCTGGTGAGCCGATCGTACTCGCGCTGCGCCTCGGCGTTGGAGCGCTGCTGCTCGAACTGGCTGATGTCCGCCCCCGAAACGAACGCCTTGTTGCCCGCGCCGGTCAGCACCACCACGCGCACCGACGGGTCCTCGGCGAACGCGTCGAGGATCCACCCCATGCCCTCCCACATCTCGACCGACATCGCGTTGTGCTTTTCGGGCTGGTTGAAGGTGATCAGCCCCACGCCCTCGTCCTTGGCCGAAAGCATCTTGCCGCCGGCGTATTCCGTGCTGCGCACATGCTCCATCAGATCGCCCCCTTGGCGCGCATGTCGGCGATCTCGGCGTCGCCGTAGCCGACCGAGCGCAGCACGTCGTCGGTGTCCGCGTCGGCCGGCGGCGTCGGCGTGCGGATGTCGCGCGAGTAGCCGCTGATGTTGATCGGTGACGAGACGAGCTCGATTTCGCCCAGCTCCGGATGATGCACGGGGCGCGCGAGGCCGAGATGCTTGACCTGCGGGTCGGCGAACACCTGGTCGATCGTGTTGATCGGGCCGCACGGGATGCCCGCGCCCTCGAACAGCTCGATCCAGTACGCGGCCGGCTTGTCCCGCGTCACGCCGCCGATCGCCTCGTTGATCGCTTGGCGGTCGGCGCTGCGGCCCTTCTGGTCCTGCCAGCCTTCCTTCCGCTTCCATTCGGGCTTGCCGATCGTGTCGCAGAACCGCTCCCATAGCCGCGCCGAGCTCGCCGCGATGTTGATGTGGCCGTCGCTGGTCGGGAACACGCCGGTCGGGATGCCGGTCGGGTGATCGTTGCCGGCTTGCGGGGCGACTTCCTTGTTCATCAGCCAGCGCGACGCCTGGAAGTCAAGCATGAACACCTGCGCCTCGAGCAGGCTCGTCTGCACCCAGCGGCCGACCCCGGTGGTCTCGCGATCGAACAGCGCCGTCACCATGCCGAGCGCGAGCAGGTTGCCGGCGGTGAGGTCGGCGATCGGAATGCCGACGCGAACCGGCCCCTGCC
>CAXUIE010000005.1:0-32578 GCA_964250825.1 uncultured Acidisphaera sp.
TAAACCACCCATCACCCGTATCGCCAGGGACAACCTCCTTGGCAGCGACACCTAGCGGACGTCGGCGCCGGGGCGCTCGACAGCGCCGCCGCGACGGTCGCGGCCGTCGCGAGACGCGGCGTGGCCGATGTCCTGGCGATCGCCACGGACGTAAGCGACGCGGACGGGGTGCAACGCCTGAGGGAGGCCGTCTACGCCGCGTTCGGCGAGGTCGCGGTGCTGATGAACAATGCCGGGACCGCGCCGGGCGGCGGCCCATGGGATCATCCCGATCGCTGGCGCCGCGTGCTCGAGGTCAATCTCTGGGGCGTCATCAACGGCGTGCAGAGCTTCGCGCAAGCTATGATCGACCAGGGCACGCCTTGCGCGATCGTCAACACTGGCTCCAAGCAGGGCATCACCACCCCGCCGGGCGACGCCGCCTACAACGTGTCCAAGGCCGGCGTGAAGGTGCTCACCGAGGCGCTCGCCCATTCGCTTCGCAACACGGAAGGCTGCCGGGTCAGCGCCCACCTGCTGGTGCCGGGATCGACCTATACCGGCATGACGCGGGGGGCGACCACCACGAAGCCGCCCGGTGCCTGGACGCCGGATCAGGTGATCGACACGCTGCTGTCGGGAATGGCGGCGGGCGATTTCTATATCATCTGTCCCGACAACGACGTCACGCGGGAGATCGACAACCGGCGCATCCTGTGGGCCGCCGAGGACATCATCCGCAACCGGCCGCCGCTGTCGCGCTGGCACCCGGACTACGCGGACCAATTCGCGGCCTTCCTGGCCGCTGAGCCGTAACCCGGCGCCGGCCCGAGCGAAACGGGCAAGCAAGTCACGGAGAGACGGATGATCGGACGCAGGGCTTGCTGACGGGCGGTTCAGGCATGGCCCTGGGCGTCTGGTTCGAGGCCGGGCGAAATCCGCGCGCTGCGGAACCGGTGACGTTCCGGGTAGCCCATACCGACCAGGAGTGGCGACGGCTGCTGACCCCGGTGCAATACGCGATCCTGCGCCGGGAAGGCATCGAGCCGGCCGGGTCGAGCCCGCTCGATCATAAATTCGGACCGGGCGCTACGATTGCGTGGGTTGCGCGCAGCCCCCTTTTCGGCGGTGAAAGCAAGTTCGACAGCGGCATCGGCTGGCCGAGCTTTTGGCAGCCGCTGCTGGCGCGGTGCTCACCACCGCAAACACAAGCCTGTTCATGTCCCGCACCGCGGCATGTTGCAGCAACTGCGGCGGGCATCTCGGCCACGTGTTCGCCAACGGCCCGAAGCCGACCGGGCTGCGTTACTGTATGAATGGCGAATGGCGCGGCCCTCGCGTTCCACCCCGAAGCCGTCTGACCCGGAGACCGACGATGACCCGATTGAAGACTTCCCTGCTCGGGGCCGCCGTTGGCTCGGCGGCACTTGCCTGCCTGGCGCTGGCGGTTCCACAGGGAGCGGCGCGCGCCGACGATGCAAAAGCGCTCCCGTCGCCCGCGGTGGACCCGCCGCCGAGCGGCTCCGGGCCGCAAACAGCCACGTTCGCCGGCGGCTGCTTCTGGGGCGTGCAGGGCGTGTTTCAGCACGTCAGGGGGGTGACGCAGGCGGTATCCGGCTACGCCGGTGGCAGCGTCGTCGACCCCGGCTACGAGCAAGTGAGTTCCGGCCGGACCGGGCACGCGGAAGCCGTGCGGGTCACCTTCGATCCAGCGCAGGTCAGCTACGGCCGGCTGCTGCAAATCTTCTTCTCGGTGGCGCTCGATCCCACGCAGGTGGATCGGCAGGGGCCGGATTGGGGCACGCAATACCGCTCCGAGCTATTCGTCGTTGACGCTCAGCAGGACCGAGTGGCGCGCGCCTACGTCGCCCAGATCAACGCCGCGCACGTCTTCGCCGACCCGATCGCGACCCGCATCGATCCCGCCGGGCCGTTCTATCCCGCCGAGGGCTATCATCAGGACTACCTGACGAACCACCCAAACAACCCGTACATCGCGATCAACGACGCCCCGAAGGTGCGCAGCCTGGAGCGGCTGTTTCCAGAAAGCTGGCGGCCGACACCGGTGACGGTGCGCCAAGTCGCATCGGGACGTTGAGCCTCACGTAAGGGCACCCGTCCTGACGCTCGAAGCCTGCTGAGCGTCAGGACGGTTTAGCCCCCGCAATCACTCGGCGGCCGGCCTGGACGTACAACCGACATCCCTCGTCTGCTTCAGCTTTCTCCGCCAGGCTCGGCGGTGTCCGCGGCGTTGTCGGAAGCGGGTTGCGATGATCTCGCTCGCCGTGTCGGACTGGCTTTCCGACCCCGCGCCGGTCCGCTCATCTTGCGTGCTGGCTTCGGTCCCGGTTTGCCCCTGGAAGGCGCGGCCCTGCCCGCCGGCAGCTTCGCCTTGGCGGCCTTCGCCTTGTCACGCCGAACCACCATCGTCTCGCGGACCATCGCCTGCGCCGCCTTGCCGACCTCGGCTTGTTTGTCCTCCGCGATGGTCGACAATTCATCGAAGAAAGCTTGAGCGACCCGCTTTGCGCCTTGCGGCGCGCGAGCTCGCTGTTGTGCTGCAGCCTTCGCCATTCTGACTCCTGATGCCCGATACAAACGGCATACCATAGACACGATCGCGGCGATTCGTCACAAGCGATAACAGCATTGCGCGGCGACTGACCGCACATTTGTGCACGAGGCGATGCGCAGCATCCCCATTTCAAGCCGCGTCGGCGCCCCAGGGTGTCTCGCGCTGAACGCGGCGGCGAACGGCCCGCGGAGGTTGAGAGTTAAGTCACGCTGACAGGAGTTGTTCTAAGCGCGTCATGTCAGTGGGCTTGACCAGGCAAACGATACAGATCGAGCATGCACCGGACTACATTGGCAGGCGCTTCGCCACTTCCTCGAGCATGACTTCGGTGGCGCCGCCGCCGATCGCCTGAACGCGGGCGTCGCGCACCATGCGCTCGATCGCACTCTCCCGCAGGTAGCCCATTCCGCCGTGGAATTGCTGGCAATCGTAAGCGACGCGGTTGACCAATTCGCCGCACAGCGCTTTCACCTGGCTCACCTCGCGGACGCATTCGCGACCCTGCGTGTCGAGCCACGCGGCGTGATAGACAAGCCGGCGCGCCGCTTCGATCTCGGCGCTCAGCATCGCCAAACGCTGACGGATCACCTGCTTGTCCCACAACGCGCCGCCGAACGCCCGGCGATTGCGCACCCAGTCCAGCGTGAGCGCCAGCATTGCCTGGGCCTCGCCCATCGCCTGCGCGCCCAACACGATCCGCTCGTTCTGGAAGTTGCGCATCACGGCGTAGAAGCCGCGATTCTCCTCGCCCAGCAGATTGGCCGCCGGCACGCGGCAATCCTGGAACACGAGTTCCGCGGTGTCGGACGAGAGCCAGCCCTGCTTGCGCAGAGCGCGGCCGACCGAGAAACCAACCGTGCCGCGCTCGACGGCGAAGATCGAAATGCCGCG
This sequence comes from uncultured Acidisphaera sp., assembly GCA_964250825.1. GTDB lineage: Bacteria > Pseudomonadota > Alphaproteobacteria > Acetobacterales > Acetobacteraceae > CAVWQV01. The sequence goes on from CAXUIE010000005.1 coordinate 3,446, forward strand.
GCTGCCCTTGGCCGCCGTGTCGGTCTTGGCGGCGACGAACACCAGATCGGCATGAACGCCGTTGGTGATGTAAATCTTGCTGCCGTTCAGCACGTACTCCGCGCCGTCGCGGCGTGCCGTGGTGCGAATGCCCGCGACGTCGGACCCCGCGTCCGGCTCGGTGACCGCGACGGCGGTGATCGTCGTGCCCGCGATGATGCCCGGCATCCAGCGCGCCTGCTGCTCCGGAGTGCCGGCGTTGGCCAGATGCGGGGACGCCATGTCGGTATGCACCAGCACGGTGATCGCGAAGCCGCCGTAGGTCGACCGGCCCAACTCCTCGGCCAGCACGGCGGTTGCGAGCGTATCCATCGCGCTGCCGCCATGGTGCTCGGGATAGCGCACCCCGAGGAAGCCGAGAACGCCCATGCGGCGTAGCACCGCGCGCGGAACGCGGCCGCTCTCCTCCCAACTCTCGGCGTGGGGTTTTATCTCCGTGTCGACGAAGCGCCGCAGCTGGGCCCGGAACAGTTCGTGCTCAGGACCGAAATAGGGGTCGGACCGTTCGCCTCCCGGGGTCGCGGATGCCGTCGTGTCCAACGCCGTGCCCCCATCTTCGCCGTTGGGACGCTAGATAGCTTCGCGGCGGCGAGTCAACGGCGGCCCCGCCGGGTGGGTTATCGCGATCGGCGCGCCGTTGACGATCGCGGCGCGGCAAACGTAACGTTCGGTTGAAGGATGCCGGCGCTAGCCGCATGCGCGCTCGGCACGGGCGTTTCGGGCGCGGTACGGTAGTCAGCCGCGCCGCGTGGCGACCAGGAAAGGCTAGCGCATGGACCCGATCGCCGCCCTGACGGGCAAGAAGCTGCGTCCGTTGCCGGAGCATTGGCGCCTGCCAGCGCAGGCTGCGCTGCTAGCCGAGGCACGCGCGGCGGAGGCAGCGAAGCCGGACGGTCATTGGGAATGGGCGGCCCAACGGCTGCGCTGGCAGCGGCCCTGGGACGAGCTTCGCCAGGGCGGCTTCGGGGACTTTCGCTACTACGCCGGCGGCCTGCTCAACGTCGCCGACAATTGCGTCGACCGCCACGCCGAGAACCCCGACGCCGCTGATCGTGACGCAATCATTTGGGAAGGCGAGCCGGGCGACGTGCGGCGGCTGACCTATCGCGCGCTGCGCGATGAGGTCGCGCGCTGCGCCAACGCCTTGCGCGCCTTGGGCGTGCGCCGCGGCGACGTCGTGGCTATCCATTTGCCCAATCTGCCGGAAGCCTTTGTCGCAATCCACGCCTGCAACCGGATTGGCGCAATCTACACAGTTCTGTTCAGCGGCTTCGCGCCCGATGCGATACGGCTGCGTCTTCAGGCCGCGCGTGCCGCCGTGGTCGTGACGGCGGACGCCGCATACCGGCGCGGACGACAGGTGCCGCTGCTCGCCAACCTGCGTTCGGCGCGGGCGGGGGTCGAGGGTGTGCGCCACACGATCGTCGTTGATCGCACGGGCGGCTCGCCCGTGCTGGAAATGGGGGAGACCGGCTGGTCCGATCTGCTCGCGGCGCAGTCCGCCGATTGTCCGTGCGAGGCCCTGGAGGCGAACGACCCGGCCTTCCTGATTTTCACCTCGGGCACCGAGAGCAAGCCCAAGGGCGTGGTGCACAGCACCGCCGGCTTCCTGGTCGGCACCTGGGCCAACGTGCAGTGGCAGGTCGGGCCGCAGCCTGATGACGTCTACTGGTGCGCCGCCGATGTCGGCTGGCTGACCTTCCCCATTCAGGCGGTGATCGGCGGCCTGGCGCACGGAATGACCTTGTTCTGCTACGAAGGCGCGCTCGACTTTCCGGACCGCTTGCGCTTGCTGGAAACCGCGCGGCGCCACGACGTCACCAAGATCCTGGTCGCACCCACCGGGCTGCGGATGCTACGCGCCGCGGGCGATCCTGCGGTGCGCGCCCATCGACCACCTCGGCTGCGCCTCGTCACCGCCCAGGGCGAGCCGCTCGATCCCGAAACGGCGGAGTGGACGGAAGCCACGCTCGATGTTCCGGTGCTCAACGCCTACGGCCAGACCGAGACCGGCTCCACCTGGACCTATCCCGTGCACGGAGTGGACGCCAGCAAGCCGGGCAGTTGCGGAACGCCGGTCCCCGGCCACGCCTGCCGGGTGGTGGACGACGCCGGCCAGGCCGTGCCGGCCGGAACACGGGGGAACCTTGTGCTCCTGTCGCCCTTCCCGACGCTCGCGCGCACCGTTTGGGACGATCCGGCGCGCTATCGATCGGCCTATCTCGAGCGTTTTGCCGGTGCCTATGCCACCTCCGACGAAGCCGTGCTGGACGCCGACGGCCAGATTTGGGTGTTAGGACGGGCCGACGACGTGATCAACGTCGCCGCGCACCGCATCAGCACGATGGAGAGCGAGGGTGCGGCCGCGGCTGCAGCCGGCGTCGCCGAGGCGGCCGTTGTGGGTGTGCATGACCGGGTGCGCGGCACCGTGCCCGTCGCCTTCGTGACCCTGCGGCAAGATGCGGACATCGATGCTGTTCGCGCTGACGTCGCCGCGGCGGTGGAGCGCGCCATCGGCGGCATCGCCCGTCTCGGGCGGGTTTATGTGCCCTCGGCGCTGCCCAAGACCCGGGCGGGCAAGGTCATGCGTCGCCTGTTGCGCGAGGCGGCGGAGACCGGGGCGGTGCGGGGCGATCTCACGGGACTCGAGGACCCGGCGGCGCTGGAGGCCGTGCTGGATGCCGTGCGTCGCGCGTGAGCGTGCTGCCGAACCGCGTCAACCCGCGCGGCGAGCCATTCCGCCGCAATCTGGCGCATTACGCCGCCTTGCTCGCCACCCTTCGCCAGCTCCTTGCCGAAGCAGCGGCGGGAGGCGGCGCACGGCACGTCGCCCGCCACCATGACCGGGGCAAGCTGCTGGCGCGCGACCGGATCGATCGCCTGCTGGACGCGCAGACGCCGTTCCTGGAATTATCGCCGCTCGCCGCCCTGGGCTTGTACGGTAACGAGGTGCCGGCCGCCGGCATCGTCACCGGCGTCGGCTTGGTGCACGGCACGCCCTGCATGCTGATCGCCAACGACGCGACCGTGAAGGGCGGCAGCTTCTTTCACGAGACCGTCCGCAAGCATCTGCGCGCGCAGGAGATCGCGCGGGAGAACCGGCTGCCCTGCCTTTATCTGGTCGATTGCGGGGGCGCCTACCTGCCGGAGCAGGATCGCGTGTTCCCCGATCGCGGCCATTTTGGCAGCACCTTCTACGAGCAGTGCCGAATGTCGGCCGACGGAATCCCGCAACTCTCGGCCGTGTTCGGCGGCTGCACCGCGGGCGGCGCCTATATCCCGGCGCTGTCGGACGAGGTCGTGATGGTGCAGGGCAACGCCCGCATTCATCTCGGCGGCCCCAGCATCGTCAAGGCGGCGATCAATGAGGACGTCGACGGCGAGACGCTCGGCGGCGCGGCGATGCACACGCGCGTTTCCGGGGTGTCCGACTATCTCGCGGCGGACGAGCCGGCGGCGCTGGCTCGCCTGCGGGCGATCGTGGCCGGGCTTAACCAGTGCCGGCCGTGCCACGTCGCGCGTCGCGAGGCGCGGCCGCCGCTGTACGATGCCGGCGAAATCGGCGGCATCATCGAGGCCGATCCGCGCGTACCTTATGATGTGCGGGAGGTGCTCGCGCGGCTGGTGGACGGCAGCGAGGCCGCCGAGTTCAAACCTGACTGGGGCAGCTCCCTGGTCTGCGTCACCGCCCACCTTCACGGCTATCCCGTGGGCATCCTCGCCAATAATGGCCCGCTGTTCTCCGAAAGCTCGGTCAAGGGCGCGCATTTCATCGAGCTCTGCGACCAACGCCACATCCCGCTGCTGTTCCTGCAGAACATCACCGGGTTCATGGTCGGAACGGAGGCCGAGCGCGGCGGCATCGCCAAGCACAGCGCCAAGCTCGTCTACGCCGTCGCTTGCGCGCGCGTGCCTCGCTTTACCGTGATCATCGGCGGCAGCTACGGCGCCGGGAATTACGGCATGTGTGGCCGCGGCTTCGGCCCGCGTTTTCTGTTCGCCTGGCCCAACGCCCGCATCGCCACCATGAGCGCGGACGTCGCCGCGGGCGTGCTGCTGGAGTTGCGCCGGACCAGCATGCGGCACGACGCTGCGGGCGATGCCGAATTGCGCGAGCTGGAGGCGAGCACGCGCGCACAGTTCACCGCCCAGAGCGACCCGTATTACGCGACCGCCCGGCTGTGGGACGACGGCATCATCGAGCCCGGCCAGACCCGCGACGTGCTCGGCCTTTGTCTAGCACTGGCGGCCGCCGAGCCGCGGCAGGAGCGTCGCGCGCCGGTCTACCGGATGTAGGCCGATGTTCCGCACCGTGCTGATCGCCAACCGCGGCGAGATCGCCTGCCGCATCGCCCGCACCTGTCGCCGGCTCGGAATACGCGCCATCGCGGTTTATTCGGATGCCGACCGCGACGCCCTGCACGTCCGCGCGGCCGACGAGGCGGTGCGCATTGGGCCGCCGGAGGCTGGGCGCAGCTATCTCGACACCGAAGCCATCATCGCCGCCGCGCGCGCTTCCGGCGCGGACGCGGTGCACCCGGGCTACGGCTTCCTTTCCGAGCGCGCGGCCTTCCCGCGCCGGCTTGCGGAAGCCGGGATCGGCTGGATCGGTCCGCATGCGGACGCGATCGAGCGCATGGGCTCCAAGGCCGCGGCGAAAGCGCTGGCGCGCGAGGCGGGCGTGGCCTGCGTGCCCGGCCATGACGGGGCGGACCAATCCGATCGATCGCTGGCGGAGGCGGCCGCGCGTATCGGATACCCAGTGCTGGTCAAGGCGAGCGGCGGCGGCGGCGGACGCGGGATGCGACGCGTGGATCGGCCCGAGGACTTGCCGCACGCCCTCGCGACGGCGCGGGCGGAAGCGCAGTCCGCCTTCGGCGATGCGGAACTGCTGCTGGAAAAGTTGCTGCTGCGCCCACGCCACTTGGAGGTGCAGCTCGCGGGGGACCGGCACGGCGGCCTCGTGCATCTGTTCGAGCGGGAGTGCTCGGTCCAGCGCAATTACCAGAAGCTCCTGGAGGAAGCGCCCGCCCCTCGCCTTTCGGACGCGATCCGCGCGCGCCTGCACGGCGCCGCGATGCGCCTCGGCCAGGCTATCGGCTACGACAGCCTCGGCACCGTCGAGTTCATTCTGGAGGACGGCATGGCGGAGCCGTGGTTCCTGGAGATGAACACGCGGCTGCAGGTGGAACATCCGGTAACCGAATGCGTGACCGGGCTCGATCTCGTGGAATGGCAGCTGCGCGCCGCCGCGGGCGAGAGGCTGCCTTTGACGCAGGAGGCGATCACTCCGCGCGGCCACGCCATCGAGGCGCGCCTTTGCGCCGAGGACCCGGCGCGGGACTACCGCCCCGGAACCGGCACGGTGCTGTGCTTCGGCCCGCCGCGAGGCGAGGGCGTGCGCGTCGATGCGGGCATAGCGACCGGCTCCGTCATTACCCCGCATTATGACAGCCTACTCGCGAAGCTCGTGGCGCACGGCGCGACGCGGGGCGAGGCGCTCGATCGCCTCGCTCGCGCCACCGACGGATTGGTCATGCTCGGGGTGGTCACGAACCAGGCGCTCCTCGGCGATGCGCTCGCCCAGCCGGCGTTCCAGGATGCACGGCTAACCACCCGCTTTCTGGCGGAGGCGTTTCCCGAGGGCTGGCATGGAAGCGGGGGGGCTGATCGTTGCGTCGTCGCGGCCGAGATGGCGGCGGTGGCGCTATGGCTCGCCGAGGCGAGGGCGAGCGCCGCCGGCCCAGGCCCCTGGGGCACCTTGGGGCCGTTCCGCCTCCTCGGCCCATCGGGACGAGCGGCCCGGAGCCACCTCGACCTGGACGGTCCGGGCGGCGCACGAGTGATTACGGCGTCCGGCGATGCGACCCGCTTCGAGGCAGGGGGCTTTTCTGCGACGGCCGACATTCGCCCCTCGACGATCTCGGTCACCCTTGACGGTGGGACGTTCAGTTTCGCGTGGGCCAAGCAGGCTGATGACATCTGGCTGCAGACGACCCGGCAGGCATTCCGGGTGCGCATCGCGACCGCCAGTGGTTCGATGTCTGGAACCGAGGCGGAGGTCGGCGCGCCTTGCGTGGTGGCGACGATGCCGGGGCTGGTGAGCGGCGTCGAGATCGAGCCAGGTCAGATGGTCGAGCAGGGGGCAATTTGCGTCGTGATGGAAGCGATGAAAGTGGTGCTCCGCCTCCCTTCCCCCGTGACGGGCCGCGTCGGCCGGGTGCTGTGCGCGCCGGGGGACACGGTGACCGCCGGGGCCGTGCTGGTCGAAATCGAGCCGGCGTAGGACGTCGCTAGTCCCGGCGGAAAGTCGGCGGTATCGGCGAGACCAGCGCCGGGTAGGTCAGGGTCGTCAGGAAGGACCTTCGGTCGGCCCGGACCTGAGCAGCGATGACGCACCAGCGGCGTTGCTGCAAGCCGGTTCGCCAGACCTCGCGGCCGGCTCCGAGGCGGGTGACCACGACGATTTTGGGGAACAGGGCCGCGTGTCGCCGGCAGTTGCGAATGGCGACGTGGGTCTTCATGCGCCAATGGCGATGCCCTCGGTTATCCAGACCGCAGTGGTAGAGGGCGTGGCGGTTCATCGCAGGATCCTGGCTGAGAAAGAAGGTGGGCACTTGGTTTGCTACCTTTTCTGCTTCAACAGAACGCCTGCGCGACCCCACCAAAGCCGATAGAGGTTCAGTCATGGCCACCGTTCACCTGCTCACGGACGCCGAACTTTCACCCGAAGCCGAAGCCGTGTTCGAGGACATTCGAGCAACCCGAAACAACGACTACGTGAACGACTTCTGGCGGGCCCTGGCAAACGACCCGAAAACCTTGCGGCGCACCTGGGATGCGCTGAAGTCCGTAATGGGGCCCGGCGTTCTGGATCCCAAGGTGAAGGAGATGTTGTACCTCGCCGTCTCGGTCGCGCATGGCTGCGACTACTGCATCCATTCGCACACGGCGGCGGCGCGGGCCCGAGGCATGACGGCGGAGGAGCATGGGGAACTGCTTGCGATCGCCGGCATGGCGGCCCAGACAAACCGCCTCGTCCAAGCCTTGGGCGTGCCGCCGGACGCCATTTACCGCGTCGCGTGACGATCCCCCAAGCACGTGTTCATGTATGCCGAGCGCACACCGCTCGGCGGCCTTCCATCCAAATCCGTGACCAAGCGGTGATTGGGTGCTCTCTCCCTTCGCGTGCTCCGGAGATTCGGAGCACTCGATCGTTTCGGGCAATCGCTCAAACCGCGGCGCGGATGCTGATTCGGGCCCCAGGTTCCGGGTTCGCGTCCTCGATGCGCACAACCATATCGTGAAGCGAGGCGATCGCCACGACCATGCTGAGGCCCAGCCCGTTGCCGGGAAGGTGCCTGCTGCTCTCGATGCGGTAGAAGCGGCGCAGGACCGCGACCCTCTCGTGGGCCGGGATGCCAGGGCCGGTATCGGTCACAACAAACCCGGGCGCATCGCCGTCCATGACCTCCACCGTCACGCCGCCGCCCGCAGGAGTGTATTTGATCGCGTTGTCGACGATGTTGCTGAGCGCCTCGAATAGCAATCGCCGGTCGCCCGTGAATGGTGCCGGAGGACCTACGGCGCGGATGGATATGTCTTTCTGCTCGGCAACCGGCTCGAGAAAATCCACCACGCTCTCGGCGATCTCCTCCAGTCCCAGCTCCCCAAACCCGGTACGCCGCTTGCCGGCCTCCAGCTCGGCAAGCCGCAGCATGGCCGCGAAGATCTCGAGCAGGTGACGGACCTCGACGGCGGCCTCGTCCAGCCCGGCGGCATATTCCTCGACTTCCCGAGCCCGGCGTTCCGTCCGCTCGATGACGGCAAGCAGGCGGGTAAGCGGTGTCCTCAGGTCATGCGCTATCGCGTGGGTGACCGACTCCACCTCGCGCACCAAGCGCTCGATTTCGGCAAGCATGTCGTTGACGACGCCGGCCATGCGATCGATGTCGTTGGGACGGCGACCTCGCGGCAGACGACGCGAAAGGTCGCCTGACATGATGGCCTGCATGGAAAGCGACATCGCGCCGATCTGCCGCGACGCGTTGATGCCCATCAAGGCGGCGGCGCCAAGGCCGATCGCCGCGACCACCGCCCCGGCGATCAGGGCGAGCTGGAGGAGCGACCGGTCAAACAAGGCGACCCAGCCAAGTCGCTCACTGATGAGCAGGGTCTCGTCGCCCGGCCACGCGACAAGGATGCCCCGGTGGTCCGAGACCCGACCCGCCGTCAGGGCGCGGAATTGGAACGGCACTCCCTCGGCGTGCCGACCGGCTGGCAGCGCGAGATCGTTGCCAGCGAGGCGCTTCCCATCGTGGTCATACAGCACGAGTTCCCGCCGGCGCCTTGCCTCGAACCGCGCGTTCCAGGCGACCAGTCGAGGCAAGTCCGCCTGGCCGGTCGCGCGCAGCTGATCGCGCTCGTAGAACAGCCAGCTGTCCACCCGCTTGACGAGGAAATCGCTCGTCCACATCGACATCAGGGTAAACGCGCCCGCCAGGGCCATTCCGAGGAACGCCAGCAAAACAACGGTGTGGCGAAAGGCCGAGGTTCGGCGGAGGTCAGCTACCCTCATGGAGAACATACCCGGTGCCGCGGACCGTCTCAATCACCGGCGCTGAGGGGAAGGCGGTGAGGGGAAGGCGGTGAGCTGCGATGGAATTGCCGATATGCACGTCAATGGCGGTTGTCTGCTCACCGAGCCGGAAGCCCCAGACCTGCTCGAACAACAGACCTCCCCGAACAACATCGACCGTGTCACCGGGTTGCCCGCATGCCGCACGAGCTATTCGAGAACGCGATATCCGCCGGGCAGCAACTCAAGCGTATGGGCGCCGCAGCGCACGACGTGGCCCAACAGGTCCATCTCCAGGATGCCGACCCGAAGACGCTCCAGGACCTGCTTCTTGATCCGTGGGCGCATCAGCACATCGAGGCGGGCCACCAACTCGAGTGGGTTCGACAGGAACGAGGACGTGTCCACCCATCAATCCTTGCACGGTCTTGCGCGCGCTGCAGCGGATGCCCGGTTCAAGCCCACCCTACGATCTCCCCTTACCGCTCGCTTGCCTGCGGGCGGTCGGCCCAGCACCCCTTTCTTTAACCAGAATTTAGGTCCAGGCGAAGCAGGCCATAGTTTAAGATCTTTATACCCCTTTTCAGTGCTGGCGACCCCGCTGTGCTGGCAATTGGTGGGCGGTTGCCGTAGTAATCCCCACGCTGCCCCGCCCCCATCAGGATCGCTCCGCCGATGATCGCGCTTGTCCGGATTGCGCTGAGCAAACCCTACACGTTTGTAGTCATGGCTATTCTGATAGCCTTGTTTGGGGTGCTATCGTGGTTCCGGACCCCGACGGATATTTTTCCTAATATCGGCATACCTGTTATTAGCGTTGTTTGGACGTATAATGGGCTGCCGCCCGACGATATGTCCGGTCGCATCGTGTATTACTATGAACGGACGTTGACGGCCCAGGTCGGTGAGATCCGGCACATCGAGTCCCAGTCGCTTCCAGGTTACGGCGTCGTCAAGATTTTCTTCCAGCCCGGGGTCAACATCGAGGCCGCGTTGGCACAGGTGACGGCCGCGTCCCAAACCGTTCTCAAATTGCTGCCTGCCGGTGTTACCCCGCCTTACGTGCTGACTTATAATGCATCCAGTGTTCCGATATTGCAGCTCGCCCTGTCGAGCAAGACGCTGCCGCAGTCCCGATTGTTCGATTACGGCCAGAACTTCATCCGGCCTCAACTCGCCACCGTCGCCGGCGCCGCCATCCCGTCTCCGTACGGTGGGAAGGTAAGGCAGATCCAGGTCGACATCGACCAGCACAAGCTGCAGGCCTATGGCTTGTCTGGGCAGGACGTCGTTGACGCGTTGTCGCGGCAAAACCTCATCACGCCGGTCGGGACGGAGAAGATCGGCAAATTCGAATACGTCGTGGCGCTCAACGACGCCCCGACCGCGATCGCGACGCTGAACGACCTTCCGATCAAGCAAGCCAACGGGACGCTCGTGTACATCCGCGACGTGGCGTACGTGCATGATGGGAACCCGCCACAGACCAACATCGTGCGCGTCGATGGAAGTCACGCCGTGCTTATGACGATCCTGAAGAGCGGCTCCGCCTCCACGCTGGACGTGATCAAGGGCGTCAAGGCCTTGCTGCCCAAAATCAAGGAATCACTTCCCAAGCAGCTCAAGCTCGAAGCGGTCGGTGATCAGTCGGTGTTCGTCAACGACGCCGTTTCCGATGTGATACGCGAGGGCGCCATCGCCGCGTCCCTGACCGGCGTCATGATCCTGCTCTTTCTCGGAAGCTGGCGCTCGACGCTGATCATCATGGTCTCCATACCCTTGGCTGTCCTTGCCTCCATAACGGCGCTCTCGGTTATCGGCGAGACCATCAACGTGATGACTCTGGGTGGGCTCGCGCTGGCGGTGGGCATTCTGGTCGACGATGCCACGGTCACAATCGAGAACATCAATTTCCATCTTGAGCAAGGTAAGGAGATTGAAACCGCCATCATGGACGGCGCGCGCCAGATTGTGCTGCCGGCCACCGTTTCGTTGATGTGCATCTGCATCGTGTTCGTGCCGATGTTCGGCCTTGGAGGCGTGGCCGGGTTCCTGTTCAGGCCGCTGGCCGAGGCGGTGATCTTCGCCATGATCGCCTCCTATGTTCTGTCGCGCACCCTGGTCCCAACCATGGCGAACTATCTGCTGCGCGCCCACGGGCACGGGGAAGGCGGGCACGGGGAAGGCGGGCACGGGGAGAAAGAAGCACCCCCACCGTCTCGCAACCCGCTCGTGCGTTTTCAGCGAGGCTTTGAGACGCGCTTCGAGCGGGTTCGCGCAGGCTATGGTGGTTTGCTCGAGCTTGCGCTGGGCCTCCGATGGGTGTTCGTCATCGGCTTCCTGGTGGTGGTCGCCCTCTCCTTCAGCCTGGTGCCTTTCCTCGGAAGGAATTTCTTTCCTTCCGTAGAGTCGGATCAGATCAAGCTGCATTTCCGGGCACAGATCGGTACCCGAATTGAGGAAACCGCGCGGCTGGCCGACGAAGTCGAGGACCAGGTTCGGCAGGTCATTGGGCCATCGGAGCTGGCCAGCATCGTCGATAACATCGGCCTGCCGATCAGCGGCATCAACATGGCCTACGGGAACTCGGGCACCATCGGGGTGAGCGACGCCGACGTGCTGATCACGTTGAAAGCCGGCCACAGGCCGGTCGCGGACATCACAACCGCCCTGCGAGAGCGCCTGCCCCAACTGTTCCCGGGGACAACGTTCGCCTTTCTTCCGGCTGACATCGTCACGCAAATCCTGAACTTCGGCGCGCCGTCGCCTATTGATGTGCAGGTCATCGGCAGCAACCTCGTCGCGAACCGCGCCTACGGCGACATGCTTTACCGCCGCATTAGCGAGGTGCCAGGGATCGCGGACCCAAGAATTCAGCAAGCGTTCAACGAGCCGACTCTGGACGTCAAGCTCAATCGCTCGTTTGCCGGCGAGGTCGGGCTGAACGAGCGCGATGCGGCGACGACGATGCTGGACACGCTCGCCGGCAGCATTCAAACCGCGCCGACGTTTTGGCTCAACCCAAAGAACGGCGTCTCCTACCCCATCGTGGTCCAAATGCCGCAGTATCAAGTTGATACGATGAACGACCTCAAGAATATTCCGCTCACATCCAGCGTGGGCGGCGCAACGCAGCTGCTGGGAGGGCTCGCGTCGGTCTCCCGGAGCGGGACCAGCGCTGTCGTGTCACATTACAATGTCCAGCCAGTCATCGACGTATACGCGGGCGTCCAAGGCCGCGATCTCGGCGCCGTGGCCGCCGACATTCAAAACATCCTGCATGAAACGGCGCATCAGGTGCCCGCGGGCTCAACGGTCGTGGTGCGCGGCCAAGTGACCACGATGACCGCGGCCTATGCGCAACTGCTCGAAGGCCTGGTGATGGCCATCGCGCTGATCTACTTCCTCATCGTCGTGAATTTCCAGTCGTGGATGGACCCGTTCGTCATCGTCATGGGGCTTCCGGCGGCATTGGCCGGCATTGTATGGGTACTGTTCATCACCGGGACGACTTTGTCGGTGCCCGCTCTCACAGGTGCCATCATGTGTATGGGCGTCGCCACGGCGAACAGCATCCTGGTCGTAAGCTTCGCGCGTGAAGCGCTTGCCGGAGGCGCGGACGCGGTCTCGGCGGCGCTCGAGGCTGGTTCGACCCGGTTTCGACCGGTTTTGATGACAGCGTTGGCCATGATTCTTGGAATGGGCCCGATGGCGATCAGCGAAGGACAGAACGCTCCGCTCGGCCGTGCCGTCATCGGCGGACTGCTGTTCGCGACCACCGCCACGCTCCTTTTTGTTCCCGTTGTGTTCAGTATCGTGCACGGTTCCGCGCGCGACAAAGCCAAGAGGCGCGATGCCGCCCAGGTTGTGCATTCCCATGCTTGATCAGCCCGGGGCTGGCTCGATCGCCGAGGTCAAACGGGAGAAACCCGCACGGCGACATAAATGGATCGGCCGCATCCTCGTGATCGCCCTGTTGGCCGCCGTTGCTGTCGGACTCTGGGGAATCTGGCGCCGGAACGAGACTGAGGCAAAGCTTACCAAGTGGACGCAAGCGCAAGCCGTGCCGAGCGTGGAGCTTATTTCCCCCCAGCCAGTGACCGAAGGCCCGAAGCTGACTTTGCCAGGCGACATCGAGGCGTATTACGAAGCCGCGATTTACGCGCGCGTCCCTGGCTATCTGAAGATGTGGTACCAGGACATCGGCGCCCAAGTGAAGGCCGGTCAGTTGCTCGCGGAGATCGAAACCCCCGAGCTTGACCAGCAATTAGCGCAAGCCAAGAGCGACCTGGCAAGCGTGAAAGCCGCCGCCGCGCTGGCCGATCTGACGGCCAGTCGATGGACCGCTTTGCTGCGCTCCAAGGCGGTTTCCCAGCAGGCGGCCGACGAGAAGACGGGCGAAGCGCTCCGAACGAAGGCCCAGGTGCAAGCATCGGCGGCGAATGTGGAGCGGCTCCAGGCATTGGAGAGCTTCAAGCGGATCACCGCGCCGTTTGATGGCGTCGTCACCGCCCGTCAGACCGACATCGGCGCGTTAATCAACGCTGGCAGCGGCACGGGGACCGAGCTGTTCAAGGTGGCCGACATTCACGCAATGCGCGTATACGTTCGCGTGCCGCAGACTTATGCTCCGGAGCTTCACCCCGGCATCAAAGCCACCCTGTCGCTGCCGCAATCGCCCGGCAAGGCTTATCCCGCCGCCATCACGACCACATCAAACGCCGTTTCCAAGGACTCACGATCCGTACTTGTCGAGCTGATGGCAGCTAATCCGACCGGCGAACTCTGGCCCGGCACCTTCGCCGAGACGAATTTCGACCTGCCGCCGGATAAGGGGATTTACACTCTCCCGACCAGCGCATTGCTTTTCAGGGAGCACGGCATGGAGATTGCCGTCTTGGGGCCGCAGGACAAGGTTCAGCTCAAGCCAATTCATATCGGCCGCGATCTTGGCACCAAGGTCGAGGTGATAGCGGGCCTGGCGCCATCCGACCGTGTAATCGACAGCCCGTCAGACTCGCTGACCGCCGGTGACAAAGTCAAGCCGCTACAACCGAAGCAGGCTCCGAAAGGTCAGGACGGTCAAGTCGCGGGTGCGCAAGCAGGGAAATAGCGTCATGAGGCTGATGCCTCTGGTGGCAGCGTTCAGCTGCACGTTGGTGCTCTGTGGGTGCGATCTAGCGCCTTCCTACAAACGTCCAGTCGTGGCGGTCCCGGCGAATTACAAGGAAGCGGGGCCCTGGACCGCGGCGGAGCCCGCCGACACGCTGCCGCGCGGCCCGTGGTGGGAGAGCTATGGCGATCCCGAACTTGACCGCCTGGAAACGCAAGTCCGCGTCAGCAACCCCACTCTCGCCGCCGCCGCGGCGGCGTATGAGCAAGCGCGCGCGTACACGGCTCAGGCCGAGGCCGGCCTGTTCCCGTTGGTAAGCGTGGGGGGCTCGCTTTCGCGGAACCGGCAATCGGCTCACCGACCGCTGAGGAGGCCGGGCCAGCCGACCTATTACGGCGCAAACACAATCGACGGGCAGGCCGACTTCGAGCTCGACGTTTGGGACCGTATCGAAAACTCGATTGCCGCGGCGAAGGACCAGGCGCAGGCCAGCGCCGCCGATCTCGCGTCAATAGAGCTCAGTCTTCACGCGGAGCTCGCCAACGACTATCTGACCTTGCGCGGGCTTGATCAGGAACTCAGGCTTCTGAACGAAACGGTTGTTGAGTACAGAAAGGCCCTGGCGCTTGTCCAAATTCGTTATGAGGGCCAGGTCGCTTCCGGCATCGACGTCGCCCAGGCGCAAACCCAGCTCAGTTCCGCGATGGCCCAGATCTCCGACGTGCAATCGCGGCGAGCCCTCCTCGAGCATGCGATCGCAAGCCTGGTCGGGCAGCCTGCGCCAGCCTTCTCGATCGCGGTCTCGACGGCGGGGCTCAAGCAACCGCGCATACCGGTCGCAGTCCCGTCAGTTTTGTTACAGCGTCGCCCGGATATCTCGATCGCCGAACGTCAGGTGGCGGCGGCGAACCAGCTCATCGGCGTGGCGAACGCCGCCTTCTATCCAACCATATCGATCAATCTGGCGGGCGGCTTTCAGGATACCGGCCTCAACTTGGCAAGTCTGCCCAACAGCTTCTGGAGCATCGGTCCGGCTCTCGCTCTGCCATTGTTCGAAGGCGGATTGCGTCGCGCCGAGTTGGCCGCGGCGAAGGCGGCCTTCGCGGAAGCGGGCGCCAACTATCGCGCTACCGTGCTGAGTGCGTTCCAGGATGTCGAGGACAACCTGGCATTGTTGCACTGGCTTGGTCAGGCGCTTCGAGACGAGCAGGCGGCCGCCGCGGCTGCCGAGCGCACGCTGAACTTGGCGCTGGTGCTCTATGAGGACGGCGCGGAAAACTACTTGGAGGTCGTAACGGCGCAAACGGCGGCGCTGTCCGCGCAACGCGCGGCGCTCGAGTTCGGCACGCAGCGGCTCACGGCGAGTGTCGAACTCATTCGGGCGCTCGGCGGCGGCTGGTCGACGGCGAACCTCCCCTCGCCCAAGACGCTATAGCGACGGGCAAGAGCGGCAACGTTCCGGCCCGACGGCCGGGAGGTAACGTGACGAACAGGAGCACCGGAGTGCACCGAAGAGAGGCTTTGTCGCTGCTGGCAATTCTTGGGCTGGGGGCGTGCCAATCGTCGTCGCCCCTCGCCTATCGCGGCAGCTCAGCAGACGCGGAAAGCCTCCAACGCGTTCAGGCCTACCTCGACGGGCTTCATACGCTTTCGGCCAGATTTCTGCAGACCTGGCCCAATGGGGCCGTCGCCTCGGGAACCGTTTGGCTGGCTCGGCCCGGGCAGCTCCGCCTCCAGTATGACCCGCCTGATACTGCCCGCCTGGTCGCCAGCGGAGGGCTTGTCCTGTATCAAGATCCGGTCCGACACTCCAGCACAAGCATCCCGCTGGCGAACACACCCCTCGCGATGTTGCTGGCCGACCCGATCCGGCTGTCCGGCAACGTGACGGTCGTGGATGTTCGCCGGTTGCCCGGAGCGATCATGATCAGTCTCGTTCAGACGCAAAAGCCCGATAATGGTGCCCTGACCCTGACGCTCACGGACCCGCCGCTGCGCATCGTCGGGATCCGCATGGTTGACGCGCGCGATACAGACACTCAGCTCCAACTGACCGGCTTGCAGACGGGGGTGCCGATCGACCCGGGCCTATTTACCATGCAAGCGCCGCTGGAGCCGAGATCCGTCAACCCCGCGACGGGCATATGACCTGGGAAACGCCGCCCCTTAGGCGCGGCGAGCCGTGCGGATCCTGATCGTTGAGGACGACCCGCAGACCCGAGGCGGCTTGCGCAAGTCGCTGATGGAGAGCGGACACGTCGTCGATGAAGCCGCCACCGGGGACGACGGTTTCGCATTGGCGCGCGAGGGTTGCTTCGATGTTGTCGTGCTCGACCGCGGTTTGCCCGGCCTGCACGGCATCGCGCTGGTCAGACAGCTACGACACGAGGGTGTGGGCACGCCCGTCCTCATGTTGAGCGGCGCCGGAAAGGCCGCCGACCGGATCAGCGGCCTGCGCGCAGGCTGCGACGACTATCTAGCCAAGCCGTACGCCTATTCCGAGCTGCTGGCTCGCCTGGAAGCTCTAGTACGACGCGCCGACCCGGCCCGCGTCACACGCGTCTTGGAGGTCGGTGATTTGCGGCTGGACACGCTGACGCGCGAAGTCACCCTCGCCGGACATCAGCTTTCCTTGCAGCGGCAAGAGGGTCTCATCCTTGAGATCCTCATGCGTAATCCCGGGCGAGTCGTTTCGCGCGGCATGATAATGGAATCGGTGTGGCCTTCCGATTTCGACCCGCGCGGCAACATCGTCGATATGCACATGCATCGAATTCGTCGCAAGATCGAGTTGCCGGGCCGAGAAAAGCTGATCCGCACCGTACCGGGAGGCGGATACATGCTCGTAAAGCCCTGATTGTGCCGGATGCACCCACCGTCCCGCCAGCCATTTTGGGTCGCTTCCACGCACTGGCGAGGCAAAGCGCGGCTGTCCTGATTAACTCAGCGCGCCGGCCGTCAGGAGCTCGCGGATGTCGGGCAGGTGTTCTCGCCCCCAGTAGATTCCTCCCGTGACGACGAAGGTCGGAACCCCGAACACGCCCCGCGCTTCGGCCGCACGGCTGATCGCGCCGACTTCCTCTCGTAACGCATCGACCTCGCGCGCGAAGCCCGACGAATCGGCTCCCGACTCGGACAAAACAGCCGCGATCTCTCGCACACTCTCGATGTTCAACGCGCGCCGCCAGAACCGCTCGAAGACGGTTTCGTGGTAGCTGCGGAACGCGGCGTCTCCGGCGCGCTGCGCCCACAGCATTCCGGCGGCGGCCAGGCTTGAATCCCAGATCTTCTGGGTGCCGCGGATGGTCAGGCCCCGTTTGCTCGCCTGCCGCCGGCAATCCATGTAGCTGTACCGCACGCGCCGCCACTGGTGGGCGTTGCGCGCCTCCTCAATTACATTGCCCGCCGCGTCGACCCGGGCGGAGCCGAGATAGCTCGGTATGTCGAGGATGTACGGCCGCCAGTCGAGGCGCGCGCCGGTGTCGCGCTCAAGCTCGTAGGCAGGACCGTTCGCGAGGTAGGCGTAAGGGCTCTTGTAGTCGGTATAGACCGTAACAATCGGGCGCTCCGTCATGGCCGTCGACCTTAACAGCACGCTCGATCGTCGGCCAGTTACCGCCCGGGTGTCTCCCTGTCTTCAGTGCCGGTGTTGCGGGTCGCGCGCGCGCCGGCTCACGGCCAGGGAGCAGCACCTCGGACTCGAAAGCGCTCGCTCGCGCCATGAGCTTGCACGAACTCGCGCAGCTTATCGGCGCCGCCGAACTGAAAGCCGAGCTGGCTTTGGTAGGCGAGACATGCGTCCTGTTTGCGCGCGAGCGCGTCCGGGCCGAGCGGAACAATCAGCTCGGGCAACGTTTGCATCTCTTGCGCGAACGGTTCCGCGACACGCTCCCGCGCCGCGTAAGGGAAGTCGCGCCACCACAAGACGGAGGGGCACCCCAAATCCATCGCCTTCAGGGCTCGCACCAGTTGGACGTGATCGACATGGCCGCCGAGGCCCTGCGGCGCCAGCAAGAGGTCGGCGCCGAGTGTCCGCAGCATCTCGTCGAGCAGATTCGTGAGATCGATCCGATCCTCGAGGTGAAGCGGGCCGAACAGGGCGGACGCGGAGCCGTAGCCGCGATGCGGCGCTTCCGGCAAGCCGAGCCAGCGCGGCGTGACACCCAGCCTCTCGCAGGCCGCGCGGTCCTCGTCACGACGTAGCGCCATGTAGTCGATGTCGGGCGGCAGGCCCTTGTCGAGCTGGCAGGCCAGCGCGAAGCCTTGCGGGTCCGGCACGGAGGCGGTGAACATGGTCGCGACCGTGATCGACCAGCCGTGCGCCGCAAGCGTCGCGAGCGTCCCGCCCGCCGAGAACGCGGCGTCGTCGAGATGCGGCGATATGGCGACGGCCGTGGGCATGGAAGCGCGGCGCGGCCCATCACAGCAAATGCGGCGTTTCCCGGAAGCGGCACGGGGCCATCGGCAGCATCGGATCGACCGATCCGCGGGGCGCGCGCCCGTACAACTCAGCGTAAATGCCCATGATCTGCCGGCCCACCGCCTCCCACGAGTAGGTCGCGCGGCATTCCGCCAGCGCGGCCGAGGCGAGGCGCCGCCGGAGGCCAGGCTCGGCGATCATGCGCTTGAGTACGGCGGCGAGTGCGGGGACGTCGCCGGGTTGCAGCAGCAGGCCGTTCTCGTCGTGGCGCACGCAATCCACCACGCCGACGGCATAGCACGAAACCACGGGAAGGCCGCTCGCCATCGCTTCGAGGATGGTGTTGGAAAACCCTTCCGCGTATGTGGGCGAGACGAACACGTCGGCTTCGCGGTAGATCGTCGGCGCGGCGTCGTAGTCGGCGTAGCCCGTAAATCGCATCGTCACGCGCAAGCTGTCGGCCAGCTCGCGGGCGGCGTCGAGATCGGGACCGATCCCCGACACGGTGGCCTCGAACGGCACGCCGTCGGCCTGGAGCAGTGCCAGTGCCTGGAGGAAGTCGAGCGCGCCTTTCCGGCGGTCGACGCGCCCGTGATAAAGCAGCCGGACGGGTTCCGCGGCGTCGCCGAAAGCACGGCCCGGGGCAGGATGGAAGTTCTGAACGTTCACCGCACCCGGCACGATGGTGAAGCGCTCGCGCGCGACGCCGAGCCGCTCCACCACTTCGCTCGCGAAGCTGTCGCAGCCGATCAATAGCCGGTCGGCGTGCTCCAGCACGCGCAGCATCGCCTGCCGGTGAGTCTCGCAACAGGAGCCGACCCAATGGCCATCGCCGCCCTGAATGGAAACCACCGTCGGCACCCCAAGCTGGCGCGAGGCGAGCAACACCGCCCAGCCGGTCGGGTAGCCATATTGCGCATGGAGGATGTCGAAGGGCTTGCGCGCATGTTCGGCGCAGATGGTGTCCACCATGTCCTGTACGTCGCGCTCAAAATTGCCGCCGTTCTCCTCGCCGAGCGACCGCCGCCCGATCACCTGGACGCCCGCGACGCCGGGAGGCGGCCCGCCGCCATAGACTCGGGTGCCGACCGTATCCTCGCGGTATTGACTTACCATCGTCACATCGTGGCCGGCCGCCGCGAGCTGCTCGAGGAGGTTGACCGCGTAGACGCTCATCCCGCTGATCGCGGGGAAGAAGCGACGGGAGCAGAACAGCACTCTCATGCGGCGGGCCTTTCGAGGCGGCATTGCTGCAAGGAGCGCAGCGCTTCGGGGATCATCGTGTCCGCGCGATGGCTTTCGCGCGACAGCTCGACGCAGACGAGGCCGGCGAAGCCGGCCGCCTCGATGGCCTGAAGGCAGGCCGGGATGTCCATGTCGCCTTCCCCAAACGGGAGGTGGACATGCACGCCCCGGCGCATGTCCTCGATCGCGATGGTGCCGATGTGCGGCGCCAACTCACCGACAGCGGCCTCGGGTGCGCGCTCGCCGGTGACGAGGCAGTGGCCGAGATCGAGGGCGAGGCGAAGGTCCGGAAAGTCCGCGTGGAGCGAACGCCAGTCGTCGACCGTTTCGACCAGCATTCCAGGCTCCGGCTCAAGCGCCGCCACCACGCCCCGTTCGCTCGCATGGGCAAGGACGGCGGCAATCCCCTCGCGCAACCATGCCGCCGCATCGTGCCGCTGAACGCCCGGCTTCGGCACGCCGGCCCAGAACGACATCGCTTCGGCGCGAAGCACCGCGGCGATATCGATGGCGCGCTTAAGAAACGCGACGCGCCTGGCGCGACCCGCGGCATCGGCCGTGAGCAGGGTGGGCTCGTGCTTGGCGCGCGGGTCGAGCAGAAAACGCGCGCCTGTTTCGATCACCGATCCGAGCCGGAGCGTTTCGAGCCGGAGGCCGAGTTTCTCGGCGCGCCGCTCCCAGCCCTCCCGCATCGGGTCGAGATGGTGGTGATCGAGCGTCAGGGCGACGCCGTCGTAGCCCGCGTCGGCGATCAACGCCACCGCGTCGTCAAGCCGATGGTTGGCGGCGCCGTTCGTGTTGTATGCGAAGCGGAGCCGGGTCATGCAGCACCGCGCTGGCGCGCCAACATGAGCTGGGCCGCGAATGGGCCGCTCTCGCGGTAGAGCGCATAGAGCTTGCCCACGATGGCGTCCGCGCTCGCCGTGTCGAACCAGGCCGGGCCGCCGGCGCGCGCCTCGTCCTCTGCGCGGAGCAGCACACGCTTGGCGCCAGGCTTCGGCTCGGACGATATCAGGGAATCATCGCGGTCACGCAGCCGCCGCACGCCGTGCCAGCCAATCCGGTGGTAGCTCATGGTCTCGCTCTCAAGGCCCGGAACGATGGTCTTAACGACCTTCACCGGGCTGCCGGGCGGCGAACAGTCGACCCACAGGATTTCGAGCTGTTCCGCCTGCAGCCGGTCGGCAAGACCTCGCAGACGGTCGGCCGAATTGACAATGGTTGCGGTGGCAACAGTGGGTAGTGATGAGAGCGGCACGTGCCGACGATCGGAGAACACCGTGTCGGCGAGCCGGCGGCGGAGCTCGGGCGCGTCCTGCCCGACCCAGTCCGCCATCGCATCGAGCGCGCGATTCTCCTCCTCCTCCACCAGCGCCACCTTCATCTGCCGGTCGGCGTAGTCGGGCGGAAGCATCGCGTGCAGCGCATCAAGCGGCCCGTGCGTCGCGGCCTTGCGCGCGCGCGACCCGATGAACTCGAGCAGCGCCTTGCGCAGCGCGCGCGAGCGATCGGGGTGGGACGCTTCGCCGCACGCGGTGACCTGGATGGGCGCGAACGGCTCGCCGTGGTCGTCGCCAACGACGTAAAGATTCGTCAGCCCGAAATCGGTGCAGGCAAGCTTCACCGTGGCCGCGATGCCGAGATCCCGAAGCCGTGCCATCAAGCGGGTGACTGTGCCGTCCTCGTCGGTGTCGATGTCGATGACGATGCCCCGGTCGAGCGCGCGATACGTCAGGACGTTCCCGTCGCGCTGGAGCTGCTCCATGAGGCCGTGCGCGATCGCGTGGGGATAATCGAGGCCGGCGCCGAGCCCGTTGGTGATCGGCATGATGAGCCGGGCCGGCTCCTTCAACTGATATGGGTACGCCGCGACCCATTCGCGCGGAACAAGCACGACCTCGCCGGTCGGCCAGCGCCGCCCCTCCACCCAGCTCAGCGGCATCTCCGGCGAGTAGTCGGACCCGGCGGGCAGGCAAAGCGTCAGGGGATCGGCGACATCGCGCGGGCCGTGCGCGCGCGCCAGTTCGGCATAGCTCGCGACCATGCGGGGCGCGCTCGCTAGCCAGGTGCCGACATGCACTTCCTCGCACAGCTCGCCGAGGGCGCCGACTTCCGCCTCCACCGCGTCGAGCCCATAGCCGTAGCCGACGGTCGCCGGCTCGTCGGGCAGAATGAGGCTCGCCTGCACCACCGGAATCCCGATCCGGTCCATCGCGTCGATGCGGAACACGTCGACCCGCCCTGCAGTTGGCATGGTCGCGAGAAACGCGTCGGCGACAGCGCGCAGTTCGCTGCTCATGCGGCGTCTCCGGATGATGTTGCAAGATCGGCGATCAGCAGATGCCGGACGGACGGCGCGTGCGCGAACTGGTCGTCGAGCACCGCAAGCGCGATCGATCGATCGACCCCGGGCGCGTACTCGAAAGGCGTGCAAACAGTGTCGAAATCGAGCGATGCGATCACGTCCCGGTAGCGTCGGACCTCCGCCGCGGAGAGCGGGATCGCCTTGTGAAACGCCTTGTGCGTCGAGACGGCGAGATTGTTGCCGTTCGCGTCCTGGTCGATCTTGAACGCGTCGCCGCAGAACAGGATGCGCCGCGACGCATCGTGCAGCACGGCTTGGCCCTCATAATGGCCTCCCACGTGATGGAGCGTGAGTCCCGGGCGCAACTCAAGCTGGTCGTCGTATGGCCACGTCACGCGGAACGCCTTCGTCATGCGGAGGTCGTCCTTTTGAATGGCCAGGATTTCGGGCGCGAAGGCGTCCTGCAATTGCCAAAGCGCGCCGTAGCCGTGGGCGTGGCTCGCCGCGAGAGTGCGGATGCCGCCCAGCCGGGCGATCTCCTCCAGCATCGCGTCCGTGTAGAACGGCGCCGCTTCGAACGCGACGTTGCCATCCGGATGCAGCAGCAGCCAGCCGGTGCCGTTAAGGCCGAACGGCGGCGCGGTCGAGAACGCAACCAAGTCGCGGTCGAGCCGTCGCCAATGCCCGGTCAGCCGATCGCGCGCGTCGGCAACGGTGTGAAACCGCCAGCCGTCCTCCGGCAGGTCGTTGCGCACGTCGGTGCAGACCGGGCAGTCGGGCGGCGCGGCGAAATATCGCTGCCAGAACCCGCAATTGCCGCACGCGTAAGGTGTTAGTGGCATCGCGCATCCTCGCGGTAGGCTCGAGCAATCAATCGCATAACGTGAAGATCGCGCTGCGCATCGAACGGCCCGGGGTCGCCGGTTTCGACGGCCCGCGCGAAGGCGGCCATCTGTCGGGTGAACGGGCTGGCCCCGATTTGCGGGACGGGGAGCGCTTCCGCCGCACCGGTATCGGCACGGGTCAACGTGACCCGACCGCCCGCGTCCTGGCCCATCGTATCTTGCGCAACCAGCAGCCCCCCGGTGCCCGCGATTTCCAGGCGACGACGAGGCAGTGTCTCCGGGCAATTATACGAGACGTGCAGGGAGGCCAGCACGCCTCGGCCGGTCCGGCCGATCAGCACCGCGCCATCGTCGACGGCGTAGTCGTGAACTCGACGCTGCGTGAAGGCCAGGGCCTCGACAACCGGCTCGCCGAGCAGACAGTCGATCAGGTCGAGTCCGTGTGGCGCCAAATCCATCAGCGCTCCGCCGCCGGCACGCCGGGGATCGATGCGCCAGTTGTCGCCGCCGCCTCCACGCTGCCAACTCGCATCAAGCCAGCACGCGTACACTATCCGCACGGCCGTGACGTCGCCGACGAGGCCGTCCCGGATGGCTTTGCGGAGCGCAGCGTGAGAAGGGTGATGGCGCTGGTCGAACGCCGTGCCGTATAGCGCGCGAACGCGCGCGGCGGCGGTCGCCATTGCTTCCGCATCGGCGAGATCGGACGCCATCGGCTTCTCGCAGAGCACCGGCTTGCCGGCGCGCAACGCTTGCTCGGTGATGGCGCGGTGCAGGTGATTGGGAGTGGCGACGTAGATCGCCTGCACCGAATCGTCGGCGAGCAGCGGCGCGATGTCGGCGTGAACGCGCCCGTCGCAAACACCTGCGGCAACATCGCGCGCCTCGGAGCTTGGGTCGCACACCCGGCGGATGACGCCACCCGAGGCGAGAATACCGGGAACCGCGAAGTCGCGCGCGACCCAGCCGAACCCCGCGATCCCCCAGCCGAAGGGCGCGTCCATCTCACCAGCGCTCCGGCAGATCGACGAGCTCGCGCCGCAACGCCCAGTCCAAGGTGGCAGCATCGCACGGGGCGGTTTCGGGGCAAGTGGTGCTGGGCGCGTAAGTTGCGCGCGGTCCATATTCGGCGGCGTAACGCTCCGACGGCCACCTGATGACGCCGCAAGCATCGTAGAGCGGGTTGCGCTTCAGCATCGCACGGTGCGACGGCACGGTGAGAACGCCGCTGGCGGCTTGGGCAGAGCGAAGCCCGGGGCCGACAGCCAAGGAAAACGCCTCCACTCGATTGCCCGCGCCCGGCGACGGCGTCCGTCGCTCCACCAACGCGCGGGTCAGCTCCGCGTCGTCGTAGATGACGCTGTCCGGGAAGAGAGTGGCGAGTTCACGGCGCGTTACGGCGCGACCGGCCGACAGGTTCGGCCACTCCCGGTTATGGACATGGCTGATCGCGAGCCATCCGTCATGGGCCATCGCCGCCCGCAGCCGTCGGGCCACGTCTTGCTTCGGCTCGAGAAAGTAGAACGCGTCGTGGCACGCGACGAGCTTGTAGCGAGCGCCGTCGATCGGCCAGAGATGCGCGGCGTCGAAGCAGACAAGATCGGCTTCGCGGGCGGCATAGTTGCGGGCGATCCAAAGCTTGGCGAACACGATATCGGCTCCCGTGCAGCGCGCGCCGCATTGACCGAGCGCCCGCAGATGGTGACCGATGCCGCAGGCGAGCTCGAAGCAGTCGCGTGGCTCGCTCCAGTGCGCCTGAACGAGCGCCAAGCCGGCCAGGAAGGTCGGGTCGCTCCAGCGATGGGCGAAGTAGTCGGCCACCGGCCCCCAGGCGAGCAGCGCCATCGCTTCGCGCAAGCTGAGCTGGTCACGCTCTCGGACGAGTTCGCGCAGATCGTTCGACTTGGCGCGCGGCCCGCGCCACCAATCGTCCTGATCACCCAGCAGCAGGACTAACGCGCCTGTGCGATCGCCCCGGTCGAGGCAGGTGAGCGCATCCGCGCGCAGCGCATCTCGCTCCGCGCGGAGAAAGGGAATGCCATCGACCACCGGCCACCGAGTGTGACCGTCGGTCAGCGAATGCGGCGTGTCAGCCTCAAGCTCCGCGCCTGACAGGGGCGAGCGAAGCGTGCGGATCACGCAGCGAGCCCCATTTCGGCCAGCACCTGATCCTGAAACCGCTTGACCGGCCCTTCGTGCACCAGCGCCATGTCTACGAGGACGGTGCGCATGGAGACCTGACCGGGCCGCAGGTGCTGCTCGATTTGCAGCACGCGGTCGATCGCGTCCGCGGCGTGGAACGCGCGCCCTTCGGGCGTGTCGGAGTTCGCGAGGATCTCTCGCGCGGCGGCAACGCGGGTCCGCACAGGCTCCGCGAGCTCCGTCAATGCCAGCACGGTCGCGTTGTGCACGACGAGCGACAGGTCCTCGCCAAGCATTGCTTCGCCGGTGAACCCGCTGTCCGGCAACAGGGCATTATGCAGATGATGCGCGAGCCCGGCCAGGAACACCGTTGCCGGATCGGCGGCATAGTGCGGCGCCAGCAGGACGCCGTAGACCGCGACCATCAGGCAGTGCTCCGCATGGTTCTCGGGCGGTTCGAACAAGATCCGCGGCTTTCCCGGACACGTCGCTCCCGCGCGAGGCTGAGCCGCCAGCCGGGCGACGAACGGCGGCAAGACCGCGTCAACCTCTGGCGCATCCAGCGCGTCGGAAAGACCGGCCTGAAGAATGGGGGAGACTTCGCGACCGATCTCCCGCAAGGCCGAGTGGCGGATGCGAGAGATCGCCTCGGCGGCGAGGCCGAGCGCGCGCAACGTCGGCCGGTCGATGTCTCCGAGCGTGGCGGCTGCAAGCGCGAACGCCGTCGTGGCCATGCCGACATTCCCTTCGCCGGCAATCACTCGCCGCCACGCGGAAGCGAACAACCTTTCCGCGATGCTAGCATCCTGCCCTGCTGACCGGATACGCTTCAACTCGCCAATCTGCCGCAACACGTCGATTGACGGCGCTCCCTCAAGCCGCTGCCCCACGACCGCCTCGCTATTGCGCCTTGCCCAGCCACTCCAGAAGATTGTCTTGCTGCACGTGCAAGGCGTGCTCTGGAGCATGGCCGTTCGCCATCATCGGCGCCTTGAAGAACACCGAAAGCTGCTCCTGCACGCCCGCGGCGCCACGCTGCTGAGCGAGATCCAGCACGCGTCCGATCTCGAGCACGAGCGGCGCCGCAAGAATGCTGTCCTTGCAGAGGAAATTGACCTTGATCTGCATCCGCTGCCCGAGAAACCCGGTGACGTCGATGTTGTCCCAGGCTTCCTTGTTGTCGCCGCGGGGCCGGTAGTAGCGAATGTCGACGATATGATCCTCGACGGCGTAGCCCAGCATCGAGTCCAGCACCTTGCCCTTGGTTTTGAGCTTCGACTCGCAACTCGCTGGGTCGTCCAACGCCAGCCCGTCCCGGTTGCCGAGGATGTTGGTCGAGAACCAGCCGTCAACGTGCAGCGCTCGCGCGCGCAGCGCGGGCGCGATGACCGTCTTCATCATGGTCTGACCGGTCTTGCCGTCCTTGCCGGCGATCGGCACGCCGCGCCGCCGCGCCAACTCCATGAGCGCCGGCACGTCCGCGGCCAAAGACGGCGTGAAGTTGGCGTATGGAACCCCGGCCGCGATCGCGGCATACGCGTAGAGCATGGCCGGGCCGATTCGCTCGTCGTTCTCGTCAAGGGCGCGCTCGAACGCGTCGAGGGAGACGAACAACTCGCCGTCACTCGGCCAACGCTCGGTCGACGCGAGATTGACCATCACTACGCCATCCAGCTTGGCGGCGTCCCGGAAACGCCGCAGATCGTCGCGAATGGCGGAAACAGCCGCGCGATGGCTGGGCGCGACCCGCATATTTCGCCCTGTGACATTACGGCAGAACGCGCTGCTGCCGACGGCGGGCCACGGCCGGACCGCTCGCAACGGCGCCTCCAGGTCGGTCAGCACGTCGCCTTGCAGCACACCGTGCTCCCGCGCGGCAACATGGAGGTCGGCGTCGTTGAGATCCCAGCCGCCGAACACGATGTCTCGATATTCGGTCATTCCCGGCACGCTGAGACCGGCGAGTGGCAGGCCATCGGCGCGATTGCCGCCGCGCTTGAGCATCTCGACGCCCGCGATGGCCGTGGTCGCGACCGCTCCCCCGACGCCCACCACGGCGAGCCCGAGCTGCCGTCTACTCTCGACGCCTGACATTCATAACTCCGCCAATGTGGTTAGTGGGCAGATTGGCCGTTTTGAAACTTCGCCAATCACGAGAACGCGAGAACGCGAGTGAACGTGCTTCTCGGGATGTCGCGGAAACGCGGCCGATGCGTGCTTGCGTAACCAGATTTGGTTCCGCGCGCATCTTCCCGGGCGAGCTGGGCGGGCTTGCGGAAGCTCGGCTCTATACCGGCAACGATCGCCGGTGATGCGCGCGTCCGGCGCGCGCCGTGTCCTCGCGATTGCCGGCGATTACGCGGACACCCTCGTCGATGCGCGCCGCCACCGTCTCGGGCGTCGCCGCTTCCAAATATGCGATGCCGTTGCGGCGGCACGCGGCGAACACCCGATCCCGGGCTTCGCGCATCTCGGCGGGGTAGGGGAACCGCTGCAGCTCGGCATAGCCGAGCGACAGGCCGAGATCACCGGGCCCGAGTTCCGCGAACCCGATCCCGGGGACGGCCAGGATCGAATCGGAGCGGGCGATCCCCTCGGGGCTTTCGAGCTTGACGCCGAGCAGCAGCTCGCCCTCCGGGTTGAGCGGCCACGGGTCGCACCGGCGAAGGTACTCTTGCTCCGTGATGCCCCAGACCGGGGCAGCACTCGATTCCGAGCCGCGGCCGCGCGTGCCCGTCCCGAGCGGTTCCGCGTGATCCGGCCGTTCAGCGCCGCGCATTCGCGCCACAGGCGCCGGCAAAGACGGGTCCACGCCGATGCGATGATGCGGGTAGCGACAGGATTCCACAAACGCCTGCACGGCTTCGGCGGTCTCCGTCTGGCAGAGGACGATGCCGTGCGCGCCGCGCCCGAGAATCTGCCGGAACTGCCAAGCGTTAAAGCGGATGTTCGCGGCTTCCGTGCCATTCACCGGCGCTTCGACGATCACCGCCGGTGTCCGGTGCCCCGAACGGGTCGGGCCCGCGTCGCTCATGCCCCGGAGATAGAGGGCGAGCCCGGCCATGTCGAACGCGCCGTGTTCCATCCCGATGTTGAGATAATCGGCCCATGTGCCGGCCTCGTCGCCGCCTTGTTCGTAGGTCAGCACATGGCCGCTATGCGCCCCATCGTAGTAAACCGCCTGGCCCTGCTCGAGCAGTTCGATCGCGCGATTGATACGGGTCGGCATTTTCACTCCCCGCCCCCTGGAACGATCGCGCGGTGGACGAGTTGCAACCGCCGGCATCAGCGACGGGAGCGGTGTGATGGCGGACAAGCTCAAGCCGGGCGACAAGGTGGCTTGGAACACGTCGCAGGGGGAAACGCGCGGCGTGGTCGAGAAAAAGGTGACGGGCACCACGCGGGTGAAGGCGCACGTCGCCAAGGCGAGCAAGAACGACCCCGAGTACCTCGTGAAAAGCGACAAGAGCGGCAAGGAGGCCGTCCACAAGCCGGACGCCCTGCACAAACGCTGACCGTCGGTTGCTAGTCGGGCAGCGGCTCGCCGCGGGTCTCGCGCGCGAACGGGATGAGGAGCAGGCCCACGCCGAACACGGTCGCCGTCAGGGCGACAGGTATGCCGAGCGTGCCCATGCCGGCCACGCCCGCAGCGAGCGCGAAATTGACGCCGGCACCGATGAAGCGGCCCACTGACGTGCAGAACGCGAATGCGGTGCCGCGCGCTTCGGTGCCGAACAGCTCGGGCAGCCACAGGCTGAAAATCGCGAAGTTGCCGCCGAACACGCCGAGGAAGAACAGCACAGCCAGAAAGGCCGGCAGCGCCGATCCAGTCGGCAGGTAGAACGCCCAGCCGAACGCGGCGAGGATCGCAGCCATCATGCCGAAATAGTAGATCGCGAGCGTCGTGCGTCGGCCGAGGCGCTCCGCGAGCCAGGGGGCGGCTATGCAGCCGAGTATGGTGCCGATCGACAGCAGAGCGGTCCCGTAGGATGCCATTCGCGCGGCGGCCGGCGCATTCATGCCGGCCTGACGGGCGAGGAACACGATCGCCGTCGGCTCGTACACCGCTCCGGCCCACAGCCCGATGATGGCGATGGTCAGCAGCGCCGACATGACAACCGTGCGCCCGACGTAGTTGGGACCGAGGATCACCGCGAGCGGGCTGCGGCGCCGGACCGGCGTGGTTGAATCCTGGCGCGAATGCTCCCAGCGCTCGGGCTCCTTCACGCCGACCAGGGTGGCGATGGACACGACGACCGGCACGAGGCCGCACAGGAACATCGCCCGCCAGCCGAGGGATGCTCCGACCGTGTAGTTGAGCAAGGCCGCGACGAAGAAGCCGAAGTAGTAGCCGGTCTGCAAGTAACCGGCCCCCATCTTGCGCCGGTCCTCCGGCCAAGCCTCGGCGACGTAGGTGCCGGCCATCGCCCACTCGCCGCCCACCCC
>CAXUIE010000006.1:0-3241 GCA_964250825.1 uncultured Acidisphaera sp.
CGCAGCCGGTTCACATCAAAACCGCCCCAATGGCCGCGTTGTGCGAAGGTCTCTAAGACTCTCGTCGACGGTCAATGTCGTTCAAGATTCGGTGGAACGTCTCGTCCGGGGTGTTTAGCACTAACAACCGCGCAGGAGTACAGTCAGACCTCCCTTCTTTGGCGCACTGTGTTTCTACATCTGTCATCTGGCGATCGAGTTCACGGAGGTTCCTTATGCCTTTTCTAATCCCGCATCAAAGGCAGTCTGCGCAACCTGGCAAGTTCTTACGCTTTCCGATTCCTTTAGAAGGACCCGAATATTTGGTGGACTTACGCCGAACGTGAACTCCTGAACTAAGCCGCTTGAAATCAGGACGATCAAGAGACCGCCAGTCAAGAGCCACCCGATCAGACATAACCAACCGCCGGAAGAAAAGAGTGTGGTTCTCACGATCAGTCTAGTTCGCCGCGTTCGCCCGCACCACCGGGTTGCGCAGCGTGCCGATGCCGGTGATCTCCACCTCGACGACGTCGCCGTGCCGCATGTTGGCGGTCTCGCCCTCCGTTCCCATCCAGATTACGTCGCCCGGGTGCAGGGTGACATAACGGGTGATGGTCGTGATATAGCGCTCCACGCCGAAGATCATGTGATTGGTTGGGAATGCAATCAATTCGCGCCCGTTCAGGCGCACCTTCGTGACCAGGTCCGGCAGCCGCACGTCCGTCTCGATCCACGGACCCATCGGCTTGAACGTGTCGGTGTTCTTGGACCGCCACATCGTCCGGTCGCTCTTCTGCCAGCTGCGCTCGCTCACATCGTTGCCGATCGTGTAGCCGAACACGCAGGAAAGCGCGTCTTTTTCCGCGACATTCCTAGCGGTGCGGCCAATGACCACGACCAGCTCGCCCTCATACTGGACGTTCTCGGTCGCATCCTCAGGAATGACGATCGTTTCGCCGTGCGCGATGAGCGCGTTGTTGGCGCGGTAGCCGACCTCGGGGCGGGACGGGAGATCAGGCGGCTGGCCGATCTTGGCCGCGACGGCGCGGATATGCTCCTCGTAATTGAGGCCGCACGCGTAGAACGTGCGGGGAACGACGGGCACCAGCAGCTTCACTCCCGCAAGCGGGACGCCGCTGCCGGGCCGTTCCCATCGCTCGAACGGCGAGCCGAATACGGGATGGACCATATCACCTTCGACAACGCCGTACTGGGCGCCGTCCGCCCCCTCGAACCGGACCCACCGCATCTCCGCCCCTCCCTGCCTTCCCTATGACAAGGCATCTTGGCGCGAGTGGCAATGGGAAACGCAACCGGAACCGTTACGTGGCGTTGCAAATCTGGCCATAAGGATGTGTTTGATGGGCGCGCTCGCCAAGGTCCGACCGGTCCTGCCTCCGCAGCTGCTGCCCCTGACAGTGGACGGCGTCGTGTTCGACATGGACGGCACGTTGCTCGACACGGAAACGTTGTATCGAGACTCGTTCATGGCGGCGGCAGACTCACTCGGCATTGTTGTTCCGGCTACGGTGTACGAGGGGCTTGTCGGCATCGCCACTCGCGAGCGCGGCCCCATTCTCCAGCAACGCTGTGGCCGGGATTTTCCTTGGGAGGCGCTGCGCGACGCTTATTACCGGCTGCGGGCCGAGCGGTTGCGCGATGGCCTTCGCGTCAAACCCGGCGTGATGGCCTTGCTGCAGTATTTCGAGGAACTCAATCTGCGCAAGGCGATCGCGACCACCGCGTCGCGCAAGACCGCCGAAGCGCACCTCCAAGCCACCGGGCTTTGGCGCCGGTTCGACGTGATCGTTACGCGCGACGATGTGGAACGTGGCAAGCCCTATCCCGATGCGTTCGCCTCGGCCGCGCGCGAAATGGGTGTATCGCCCCGTCGTTGCCTCGCCCTCGAAGACTCCGAACCTGGGATCACCGCCGCGTGGCTGGCAGGGATGCTGCCGATGATGGTCACCGACTCGATCCCACCGAGCGAGGCGGTGCGGGCGCGGTCGATCCGGATTGTCGGTGGTCTCGACGAGGTGCGCACCTTGCTCGGCGGCTGAGCGGGCGCTTTGCAACCGGATTTATCCTACTTCGTTTTTACCTCAACGGTGCCGTAAAGCCGCCCGGAACGGGGATCAGAGCCGCGCGACGCATGAGGATCACGATTTTCGGCCTTTCCGTCAGTTCCACGTGGGGCAACGGACACGCGACGCTGTGGCGGGGACTGATCCGGGCGCTCACCGCCGATGGTCATCAGATCGCGTTCTTTGAGCGGGACGTCCCTTACTACGCCGCCCATCGCGATCTCCTGACGCTGCCCGACGGAGCGCGCCTGGTCCTCTACCGCGATTGGGAGGAGGCGGCTTCCGCCGCGCGTGCCGCGCTAGCGGCCAGCGACGTCGGCGTGGTGACGTCCTATTGCCCCGATGCCCTCGAGGCCGAGGATCTGCTTTGCGAGTCGCGCGGGATCGCGCGGTGCTTCTACGATCTCGACACGCCCGTGACATTGTCGCGCTTGGCGCGGGGCGAGTCGGTACCCTATGTCGGACCCCATGAGCTGCGCCGCTACGATCTCGCCCTCAGCTACACCGGCGGACCGGCGCTCTCGCTGTTGCGCACTCGGCTCGGCGCGCGCAAGGCGGTGCCGCTCTATGGTTCGGTCGATCCAGACACGCATCGGCCGGCCGAGCCCAAACCGTCCTACCGCGCCCATCTCTCCTACATCGGCACCTATGCGGCCGACCGGCAACCGGCGCTCGAAGCCCTGTTCGTCGAACCCGCCCGCCGACGGCCGACCGAGCGGTTCGTCATCGCGGGCGCGCAATACCCTCACACCTTTCCCTGGACCGAAAACATCTTCTTCGTCCGCCACCTCCCGCCGGCCGAGCACCCGGCATTCTACGCGTCCGGACGCCTCACCTTGAACGTGACGCGACGAGCGATGGCGGAGATGGGCTGGTGCCCGTCCGGCCGGCTGTTCGAGGCCGCGGCCTGCGGCGTGCCAATCATGAGCGACGGGTGGGACGGGTTGGCGGACTTTTTCGCCCCCGGACGGGAGATACTCGTGGCCAGCGACACGGCGGCGGCGCTGGCGGCGCTGGCCCTGCCGCGGGGCGAGCTGGCGGAGATCGCGCGACGCGCCCGCGAGCGGGTGCTCGACGAGCATGGCGCCAGCCAACGCGCGCGCGAGATGGTTGCCGCATTCGAGGCCGCTCTGTCGAGCGATATCGTCAGCGAGGAAGCCTGAGATGTGGGGCAT
>CAXUIE010000006.1:3251-13586 GCA_964250825.1 uncultured Acidisphaera sp.
GGGCATCGTCCCGGCGGCGGGGAATGGCACGCGGATCCAGCCGCTCGCCTTTTCCAAGGAATTGCTGCCGGTGGGCAGCTGGCTCGACCAGCACGGCGCCGAACGGCCACGCGCGGTGAGCGAGTATCTGGTGGACCGCATGGTGCGCGGGGGTGCGGGCAAGATCTGCTTCGTGATCTCGCCGGGCAAGTCCGACATCCTGCATTACTATGGAGGATCGCTCGCCGGAGCCAGCCTCGCCTACGTCATTCAGGACCAAGCCGCCGGGTTGTGCGACGCGATCTTCCGCGCTCTTCCGCTGATCGGGCCGGACGAGCCGGTGATCGTCGGCCTGCCGGACACGATCTGGTTTCCCGAGGACGCGTTGCAGCGGCTGCCGAACGACCGAATGTCCTTCCTGTTGTTCCCGGTGCCACGCCCGGAGCTGTTCGACTCGGTGGAAACCGACACCGCCGGCCGCGTCCTGCGGATCGAGGTCAAATCGCCAAGCGCGGCGTCCTGCTGGATTTGGGGCGCGTTCAAGATGCCCGGCGCCACATTGCAGCGCTTGCACGCGCTTTGGGTGCAGCGCCAGCGCGTGGATGTGTTCATCGGCACCCTGGTGAACGCCTGGCTGGCGACCGGCGAGGAGGCGATCGGCGTGCGCGCCGGCGAGAGCTATGTCGATGTCGGAACCTTGCACGGCTATCGTGAAGCGATCGGGTTGCTCGAAGGGCGGCACGCATCGCCGATGCAGCCGCGCCGGGCCCGGCTCGCGGGGACGCCGGCATGACGGAGGCCTGGACTCCCGAACGCATCCGCGCGCGGGCGGAAGCGCTCGGGCCGTGGTTCCACAATCTCGACCTCAAGGGCGTCAGCACCGCGCCCGAGCACTTTCTCGGCGACTATCCGCGCATCAAGTGGCAGCGCTTCGCCGGCGCGCTGCCGCAGGACCTCGCCGGCCAGTCGGTGCTCGACATCGGCTGCAACGGCGGCTTCTACGCGATGGAGATGAAGCGGCGGGGCGCGGCCCGCGTTCTCGGCATCGACTTCGACGAGGACTACCTGGCGCAGGCGCGGTTCGCCGCCGACGTGGAAGGGCTCGACATCGAGTTCCGCCAGCTATCCGTCTACGACGTGGGCGCGCTCGGCGAGCGCTTCGACGTCGTGTTCTTCATCGGCGTGCTGTACCATTTGCGCCATCCGCTCCTGGCGCTCGACCTCATCCACGAGCATGTGGCACGCGACCTCCTGGTGTTTCAATCGATGCAGCGCGGGAGCGATCGGGTGCTGCCGCTCGAACCCGACTACGAGTTCTGGCAAACGGACATCTTCGACGATCCGGGCTATCCCAAGCTGCACTTCATCGAGCGCGAATACGCGCATGATCCGACGAACTGGTGGGCGCCTAACCGGGCCTGCTCGGAGGCGATGCTGCGCAGCGCGGGGTTCGCCGTGCTGAGCCATCCCGAGGACGAAGTGTTCATCTGCCGCAGGGCGGAACGGACGGCGGACGGTTATGGGGCGGTCTACCCGGCGCGGGGCAAGGGAGCGGCCGAATGATCGAAGCCGCCATGATCTGGAACGAGCCGAACAACAAGTCGCACTGGGACTTCGAGAAGGATCCGGGCTGGGCGGTGTTCGCCCGCATGGCGCGTCTGGCGGGGCAGGCGATCGCCGCCGAGCGGCCGGGATTGCCGCGGGTGCTCGGCGGCATGTCACCGATCGACGCTGATTTCATGCGCCTCCTGGCGAGTCAAGGCGTCATGGAGGATCTCGACGCGGTGGCCGTGCACGGTTT
Organism: uncultured Acidisphaera sp.; assembly: GCA_964250825.1. GTDB lineage: Bacteria > Pseudomonadota > Alphaproteobacteria > Acetobacterales > Acetobacteraceae > CAVWQV01. The sequence continues at coordinate 5,032 of CAXUIE010000006.1, forward strand.
CCCGCTCGACTGGAATCATTGGATGATCGACGAGTGGCCGGCGAAGATCGACACGATCGCCGCCGCGACGCACTTGCCGGTCTGGGTCTCCGAGGTGGGCATTTCGAGTTTCGGCGCCGAGGAGGTGCAGGAATGGGGATTGCGACGCAGCGCCGAACTGTTGATCGATCGCGCACCGCGCATTCATTGGTACAGCCTCTACGACCTGCCCGCGGCCTGGCCCGCGACGACGCGGCACAAGGAAGCCGAGGGTTCCTCCTATTACCGCCACTTCCACATGGGGCTGCTCGACGAGCACGGGCGGCCGAAACTTGCGGCCCGTTCGTTTCCCGAATTCGCCCCGTCACTCGGCATCTGCCAATGGTTTCACTTCGAGGACCACCGGCTCGATGACGCCGTGCGCTGGCTGCGCGAGCTCGGCGTCACGTATATCCGCACCGGGCTGAGTTGGGCGGACTGGTTCCGCCCCGACGCGCTCGCGTGGTTCGACCGGCAGATGCGCGCGCTCGAATCATTCGATGTCACGCTGACGTTCTGCTTCACGCCCGAACACGAGGGCATCTGGGAGCATCACACCGCGCCACCGAAGCGGCCGGAAGCGTTCGCCGAGTTCTGCGCCGCGATGATCCGTCGTTACGCGACCTGAAAGGCCCTCATGCTGACGGTGCTGAGCGTGGGCTACGCCTTGGCTCCGGTCGGACCCGACGCGGTTGGCGGCTCGGAACAAGTGCTGTCGGCGCTCGACGCGGCCCTCGTCGCGCGCGGCCACCGCTCAATCGTCGTTGCCTGCGCCGGCTCGGAAGCGGCGGGCGAACTCCACCAAGCGGCGCCGGCGCCCGCCGACCCGATCGATGATGCGCAGCGGAATTTGGCGCAAGCGGTGACGCGACGCGCCGTCGCGGACATCGTCCGGCGCGAGCCCGTCGATCTGGTGCATATGCACGGGCTCGACTTTGCCGCCACCCTGCCGCCGCCCGGGCCGCCGACCTTGGCGACGCTTCACTTGCCGCCCGCTTGGTACCCGCCGAACGCCTTAGCGCCGGACCGGCCCGACACCTGGCTCAACTGCGTCTCGGCGGCCGAGCACGCCGCCTGCCCGCCGAGCGCGCGCTTGCTGCCGCCGATCACCAACGGGGTCGCCGTCGAGCGCTTCACTCCGACAATTCACGCGCGGCGCGGATTTGCGCTGATGCTGGCGCGAATTTGCGTGGAGAAGGGTGTGCATCTCGCGCTTGATGCGGCGCACGCGGCGGATCTACCGCTGCTCATCGGCGGGACGGTGTTTCCCTACCCTGAACATCGAGCGTATTTTGACCAGGAGGTGCGCCCCCGACTCGACGAGCGCAGACGCTTCCTTGGCCCGCTCGGCTTCACGCGCAAGCGACGGCTGCTGGCCGCTTGCCGGTGCCTTCTGGTGCCGAGCCTGGCCCCGGAGACCAGCTCGCTTGTCGCGATGGAGGCGCTCGCCTCCGGAACGCCCGTAATCGCCTTTCCCGCCGGCGCGCTCGGCGAGATCGTGGAGCACAAACGCACCGGGTTCCTCGTTTCGGATGCAACCGAGATGGCCGAAGCGATGCGCCTCGCTGCGACGATCGATCCCGCCGCCTGCCGCGCGGCCGCCCAGGCGCGCTTCTCGCAAGCTGACATGGTGAGGGCGTATCTGGCGCGATACCGCTTGCTCGCGCGGCGGGCGGCCGCGTGACGACCTCCACCGTCATGACGGACGCGGCGCTGTTCGCCTTGCACGACGAGTGGAACGCTTTGTGGCGGCGAACACTCGACGCGAGTCCGTTCCAGTCTCCCGCTTGGCTGTTGCCGTGGTGGCGGCAGTTCGGCACCGGCCTGCCGCGGGTGACGGTGTTGCGCGAGCGCGGCGCGCTTGCCGGCGTGCTGCCGCTCTATGTGCTGGAGGAACTGGGCGCGCGCAAGCTGCTGCCTATTGGCGCCGGGCTGACCGACTACCAGGACGCGCTGGTCGGGCCGGACTCGCCGCCGGACGCGGCTCACGTTCTGCTGAAGGCGGCGCTTCGCGATGCGGCGAGAGACGGCGTCACTGTTTGCGATCTGGTGGACGTGCCGCCGGACGCCCGCCTGCGCTCCGCGGTCACGACAGCGGATTGGCGCGCGACCGATCCCTGCCCCGTTCTGGCGTTATGCGCGGGGCGCGACGGGCTGCGCGCCTCGATCCCGTCCGTCACGCATCGGAAGCTGCGCATGAACCGCCACCGCGCGGAGCGGATCGGCGGAGCCACCATCGCAGCCGCGACGGCCGAAACCTTGCCCGCGCTGCTGGACGCGTTCTTTCGCCTCCACGAGTCCCGCTGGTCGGGGCAAGGCGTCCTGGGCGACCCACGGGTGCAGGCATTCCACCGCGAAGCGGCACCGCTGATGCTCGCCGCCGGCGCGTTGCGGCTTCAGGTGCTGTCGCTTCGCGGCGTCGTCGCCGCCGCCTGCTACGCCTTCCTCGCCGGCCGCCGTCGCATCCTGTTCTATCTCAGCGGCTACGACGCGGCCTTCGCGCGGCAGAGTCCCGGCACTTTGCTGCTCGGCGCGATGCTGGAGGAGGCCGCGCGGGAAGGCCGCGACGAAGCACACTTCCTGCGCGGCGGCGAACGGTACAAGTATGCCTGGGGCGGCCGCGATCGCATCAACGCGGCCTGCCGGTTGGTGTCGCCGTGACCGCGGACCCTTTGGAACTGTGCCTTGCCGGCCGCCTCTCGCCCGAGGTGGCGCTCGCGCGCTTGCTGCTCGCGGGCGAGTCTCCCGAGACGATCGCGGCCCGGCTCGAAGGCAGGGCGGGCGCAGGCCCCGACCGGCTGCGCTCACTGCTGGCGCGCCGCGACACCCTGCACGAGCTCGGGGCCGTGTTCGCCGACGTGCGCCATGACGAGGCGGGTCTCGACGCGGTTCGCCGCCTGTTTGATCGGGCGGTCGCGCGCGCCCCCGAGGCCAGCGTGGCCGCTTACTCGCTCAACGATCCGGCGATCCTGGCCGCCGCCACCGCCGAACTCGTGGCCTGGCTCGACGACGCCGGGCTGCTGAGCCCGGCATCCGACGTGCTCGACCTGGGATGCGGCATCGGACGGGTCGCGAGCGCGATCGCGCCGCGCGTGCGCTCCGTGCTTGGGGTGGATGTGTCCTCGGCGATGATCGCCGAAGCCGAGCGCCGCTGCGCTGTCGCCAACGTCCGGTTCGCGACCGTGGACGGCACCGACCTTCGCGACGTTGCTGCCCACTCCGCCGATGTGGTGCTCGCCGTGGATAGCGTCCCCTACTTGCTGCAAGCTAATGTCGCGGAAGCGCATGTGCGCGATATCGCCCGCGCGCTTCGCCCGCGCGGTGCGTTCGCGATCCTCAATTTTTCCTATCGCAACGATCCGGCGCAGGATTCCGCCGATCTCGCGCGCTGGGCGCGCAATTACGAGATGCTGCCCGAGGTGGACGGCGCCGCCCCGTTCACGCTCTGGGACGCGCGGGCTTTCGTGCTTCGCAAGCCGTGATCGACGATGTGGGCCTCCGTTGGGTGACCGCGATGCGCCAGGGCGCGTTCGAGGCGGCCCACGCGATCAGCGACGCGGTGCTCGCGAGCCGTAATCCCTCGCTCCGCGACGACCCGCGCCTGCCCTATCATCTCCGGTGGGTTTGGGATGGGAGCGAGCTCGCGGGCCGGCACGTGCTAGTGCGTTGTTATCATGGGCTCGGCGACACCATCCAGTTCGCCCGCTTTCTGCCGGTGCTCCGGCGGCGGGCGGCGTCCGTCTCGGTCGAGGCGCAGCCGGAGCTGCTCGGCCTGCTCGGCACCATGCCGGGCATCGACCGACTGATCCCGTTCCGGCCGGATCGCCCGGCCCGACCAGCCGAGCGCGACGTGGAGATAATGGAGCTTGCTCACGCGCTCAGGCTTGGCCCCGAAGCTACGCCTCCGCCTTATCTCGCCGCGGAACTTGCGCCAGTAACAGCAAGTCTTGCTGACGGGCGCCGTCATCACGAGCCGAATCCGAAGCAATCCAGGGCCGCCCGCGAGTCATCCGTCGCGCACGCTGGATTGCTTTGCTTCCTCCCCGATGACGCCGTTGAGTCTTCAAGGGCATGCCCGGGACCCAGTCCTCAGCGAGGCCTCAACATCGGCCTTTGCTGGCGCGCGGGCGATTGGGACCCGGCGCGTTCCGTTCCGCTGTCCGCGCTGCGGGCCGCTTGCGATGCCCCGCTCGTGCACCTCTGGAGTTTGCAACTCGGACGCGCTGACGCGGTGCGTCCGGCCATTTCGCCCGGGGCGGACGTGATGGCGACCGCTTCGGCCATCGCCGCTTTGGACCTAGTCGTGACGGTGGACACGATGGTGGCGCATCTGGCGGGTGCGCTCGGCAAGCAGACGTGCCTCTTGCTCCGCCGCGAGTGTGATTGGCGCTGGATGGAGGGGCGCGCGAACTCGCCCTGGTACCCGTCGATGCGGCTCTACCGTCAAACGGCCGAAGGCGACTGGCGCGCGCCGCTCGCGCAGCTTGCGTCCGATCTACGGCTCAGGTCGTCGGAGGCGGAATGTTGACGGCGAGCACACGCGCGTCCTCGTCGGTGACGGCGACGATGCTGCGGGATGCGGGCGCGACATCGAAGCGGCGAAACATGTCGAGCGGGATCGTGAGGAAATGCGCGACGATCGACTTGATGACGTCGCCATGGCTGACGATCACCACGTTGCCGTCCGGGTGCGCCTGCCGGAGCCGCACCACCGCGGCGACGCTGCGCGTCTGCACGGCGAGCATGGATTCGCCGCCCGGGACCTGTGCCGTGCTGCGAAAGCGTGTGAAGTTGGACCAGCCGGGCCAGGCGCGCAGCGAATCGAATGTCCGGCCGGTCCACTCGCCGAAATCAATCTCGATCACGTCGGGATCGATCGCGACGGGCACGTTGCAGCGCGCCGCGATGGGCGCCGCCGTCTCGCGCGTGCGCTCAAGCGGGCTCGACACGATGGCCGCGACCGGGATGGAGGACAGGGCATCCGCGACGGCCGCCGCCTGGGCTCGCCCGGTTTCGCTCAGCGAGTGGCCGGTGGTCCGGCCGGCGAGAACGCGCCCGAGCAGGCCGTAATCACCGTGGCGGACAAGATGAAACGTCGTGGTGCCTGGCATGATGGCGCGAGCTTAGCGTGCCGCCTCGCCGCGAATGAAGGCCTCGGTTCGCAGCCGCGCCTCATGATCGGTGAACTGCTCGGGCGGACTCTTCATGAAGTAGCTTGAAGGGCCGGTCAGGGCGCCGCCTATCCCGCGATCAAGCGCCAGCTTGGCGCAGCGAACGGCGTCGATCACCACGCCTGCGGAGTTGGGCGAATCCCACACTTCAAGCTTCAGTTCGCAGTTTATCGGCATATCGCCGAACGTCGTGCCCTCCATGCGTATGTAGCACCACTTGCGATCCTCGAGCCAGGGCACGTGGTCGCTCGGCCCGACATGCGCGTCCGCGTCCGACAACGGCTCGGAGAGCTGGCTTGTCACCGCGCGCGTTTTGGACAGCTTTTTCGATTCCAGTCGATCGCGCTCCAGCATGTTCTGGAAATCGGTGTTGCCGCCAAAGTTCAGCTGGTAGGTGCGGTCCAGCCGGACGCCCCGCTCGCGGAACAGGTTCGCCAGCACCCGATGCACGATCGTGGCACCCACTTGCGACTTGATGTCGTCGCCGACGATCGGCAGCCGCTTGGCTGCGAACCGCGTCGCCCAGGCCGGGTCCGACGCAATGAACACGGGGATGCAATTGACGAACGCGCAGCCCGCTGCCAACGCCTGCTCGGCATACCATCTCGTGGCCTGCTCCGAGCCGACCGGAAGATAGGAGACGAGCACGTCCGCCTCCGAGCGACGGAGCGCGGCCGCCACGTCGATCGGGGATGCTTCGGACTCGATCACCGCGCCGCGAACATACTGACCGATCCCGTCGAGCGTCGGGCCGCGATGAACGGTGATGCCGGTCGGTGGCACCGCAGCAAACACCGCAGTGTTGTTCGGCTCGGCGCCGATGGCCTCGGCAAGATCGCGTCCGACTTTTGGAGCGGCGATGTCGAACGCCGCGCAGAACGTCAGATCGCGCACGTGATAGCCGCCGAGAGCCACATTCATCAGCCCGGGCACGCGCTGGCCGACGTCCGCGTCGCGGTAGAAAATGACGCCTTGCACGAGTGACGACGCGCAATTGCCAATCCCGACGATGGCGACACGAACCTCTGCCAAGTCAATCTCTCCCCTGCCGCCGGGACAGCTAACGATTTAAACGCAGGTAAGTTCTTATGGTTGCACAACCCGCCGTCGAACGGGAACCGCGCCTTTCCAGAGGTGGTAAGGGGGGACGACCTTCGCGGCACAGGGAGGCGCGACGTGAGTAGCGGCGAGGCGACCACGGATCACGATGTCAGTAGGCAATGGGCCGAGTTGCGAGGCGGAAGGCCCACTCGCGTCAAGGGGACGGAAAGCAGGGATGGCTCCGGAGTTCTGCGTTTCGACTTCAACGAGCCCGACGAGACGCTCGAGGAAATCTCCTGGGACGAATTCTTCGAAACCTTCGACGACCGCGAACTCGCGCTTTTGTATCAAGACAAGACGGCGGATGGCCAAACCAGCCGCTTCTTCACGTTCATCCACCGTCGCGACGGCGACGAGGGCGAATCAGGTCATCGGGCAACCGACGAACCGCATGGGGGTCTCACTCCCGCTCTCGGCGCGGCGAGGCCGGCCGAGGCAACCTCGAAGGCGAGCGCGCTTGCGCGGGAAGGACGGACGTTTGTGTTAGGCTAAAGATCGGCCGCGCGTATCCAGGCCGCGACGGCAATGGCGATGACTAAGCCGGGCAGAATTGCAAGCGGCGTGCCCGGCGCTAAGTCGCGCGCCAGAAGCACCCAGATCATCAGCACCGCGACCGCGACCACGGCGCCCCCAAACAGACTGGCGCGGCCTCGCGGCGGGTCGGCTGGCATTTGCTTACTCCGCCGCGCTCAACCCGTCGGTCGCCGGTTGGTTGTCTCGCCGGAGAAAACGCCGAGAGTAGCCGTTGAACACGTGGCCGAGCAGCCCCCGGTCGAGGTCGGAGGTTCCAAAAGCCCAGTCGGCGATCGGGTAGGTGAGATTGAAGTTGCGGGCCATCATCACCGCCGGCGCGTGGTGCGCGATGTGATGGCGTCGGATCGTGTTGACCAGCGGGATGTGCCGGACGACGCGATCGTCCTTGACGTGGCAGCAATAATGAAAAGCCTCGTAGTTCAGGTAAAGCGCCACGTTCGTTATCATCAGCAACCATGCCGCATCGCGCAGGACCAGGAGATAGAGCAGCGCGGCCGGCCCGATCGACAGCCCGATGAACGCGACCAGCGCGTAGGGCGGGAAGAACACGATGCGGAAATCCCGCGTGTCGTCGAAACTAGGCTCCACATCGGTAAAGAACTGATGGTGCGCGAGCGTGTGGCGCCGATAAATGCCCATCAACCCAGCCACCGGCCGGTGCATGACGTATTTGTGGATCCACCACTCGAAAGCGTTGGCAACCGGGAACGCGATCGGGATGACGGCGAATTCGTACCAAGCCGGCGCGCCAATCTGGCGCGCGCAGTACCAGATCGCCGCAAGCCCGATGCCGGCGATCAGGGCAACGTGCGCGGCTCCAGAGTAGGCCGGGGCGATCCGGCTGCGGAACTCGGCGCGGAACGCCTGCTGGCGTCGGCTCATCCGTGCGCTCGTCATACTGGCGCTCCTTCTCCCCGCCCCCTTTTATCCGCGAGCCGGCCGGGGTGGAAGCGCCTCTCGCCCCTGCTCCGCTCGCGGGCTAGGCTCAGTGCGGCTTTCCCTCGGAGCAGTGATGGCGAGAATTCGGGTGTATCTCGGGGCCGTCTCGCTCGGGTTCGCAAGCTGCGCATACGATCCGGCGATGAAAGCCGATCACGCTTCCGTGCCCTATCGGAAGGACCTCGCCGACTGTCAGGCGGCGGGCGACAAGGAGGCGGAACGCCGGGTGATAGCGAGTGGCGGCCTGTTTCTCACCTACCCCATCTCGTATCCCATCATGCGCCGGATCGAGACGCGCAGGTGCCTCGAACGCAAGGGCTACCATCAGGAAAGCTGAGCGTGGACGCAATCGACACCCTGATCCGCGAGATCGAACGCGACGCGCGCGAGGTGGCCCCGTCGAGCGGACGGCCGGTCCTGTCCGGGCGGGTGCTGGACGCGATGCGCCGGGTGTCCCGCGAGGCTTTCGTGCGGCCGGGCGATGTGGGGCGCGCTTGGCGGAACAACCCGCTATCCATCGGCCACGGGCAAACCATCTCGCAACCGTTCATCGTCGCGCTCATGACGGATCTGCTCGATCTCAGCCCGGGCGAGCGCGTTCTCGAAATCGGCACGGGCTCCGGGTATCAGGCGGCGGTCCTCGCCGACCTCGGGGCCACCGTTTTCTCCGTTGAAATCATCCCGGCTCTCGCGGCGAGCGCGGGCGCCGCCCTTGCTCGACAAGGCTACGGAAGCGTGCAGGTCCGCGTCGGGGACGGGGCGGACGGGTGGCCGGAGCAGGCACCGTTCGAC
>CAXUIE010000006.1:13596-23175 GCA_964250825.1 uncultured Acidisphaera sp.
GAGGTCCTGCGAGCCATGGCTGAAGAAGTTGAACGCCATCATGACGGCGGCGGCTCCCGCGCTGCCCCCGGCCCTGCCAGCCCAGCTCCGCCCCGGAGGCCGGATCGTAGCTCCGCTCGGCGAGCCAGCAGGCGACCAGGCGCTTGTGATGCTGCGCAAGTCGTTCGACGGAGCGACCACGCAAACCAAGGTCCTGGCCGTCTCGTTCGTGCCGCTGACGGGGGTGGGAGGCTTTTCAGCCAACGGTCGGACGGCTTAGGTTCCGCGCGAGAGACACGGACGGTGGTGACCATGCTGAGACGATCCCTGCTCGCGGCAGCTGTCATCGCCGCGCTGACGCTCGGCGCGGAGGGCGCGCGGGCGCAAATCCACATCGCGACCGCGGGTCCGCAGACAGGCCCGTACGCGGCGTTCGGCCAGCAAATGACGGAAGGCGCCAGACAGGCCGTGGCGGACATCAATAAGGCGGCCGGCGTGCTGGGCCAGCAGCTGGTGCTGGACATCGGCGACGACGCCTGCGATCCGCGCCAAGCGGTCTCGGTGGCCAACGACCTGGCCAGCAAGGGCGATAAGATGGTCGCGGGGCATTTCTGCTCCGGCAGCTCGGTTCCCGCGAGCAAGGTGTACGCCGACGAAGGCATCCTGGAGATCTCGCCCGCGTCGACCAACCCCAAATACACGGATGAGGGAAGCTGGAACACGTTCCGCGTCTGCGGGCGCGACGACCAGCAAGGCCAGGTCGCCGGAAAGTACCTCGCCGAACACTTCAAGGACGACAAGATCGCCATCCTGAACGATAATTCCGCCTACGGAAAAGGCCTGGCGGACGAGACCGCCAAGGCGTTGCGGGCCAATGGCGGGCAGCCGGCGCTGGAGGCGGCCTACACCCCCGGCGAGCGGGACTACTCGGCGCTGGTCAGCCGGCTCAAGGCGGCGGGCGTCACCGTAATCTACATCGGCGGCTATCACACGGAAGCGGGACTGATCATCCGCCAAGCCAAGGAACAAGGGATGAAGGCGACGCTGGTCGGCGGCGACGCGCTCGTCACCAACGAGTTCTGGCAGATCGCGGGCGATGCCGGCAACGGCACCATGATGACCTTCCCCGCCGACCCGCGGAAGCGTCCGACGGCCGAGGCCGTGGTCAACGAGTTCAAGGCGCGGAACATCGACCCGGAGGGCTACGTTCTCTACTCCTACGCCGCCATCCAAGTATGGGCCGAGGCGGCGACGAAGGCGGGCACGACGGACCCAAGGAAGGTGGCCGAAACGTTGAAAGCCGACGGCCCTTGGCAGACGGTGCTGGGCCCGATCAGCTTCGACAAGAAAGGCGACATCACCGCGTCCGACTACGTGTTCTACGTTTGGAAGAACGGCAGCTACGCGCAGATATAGCGTTCGGGCTGGAGTCGATACAGCAGCACCTCTCGCTCCGTCCGGTCCTCGAGCTCGGTGGTCGTCGGCACGCGGTAGCTGGCGAAGCGTTCCAGCCCCTCCCCCGGCAGGTATGCGCGGCCGGGGTCGGCCAGCCATACTTCGGCCGCCCGCGCCATCCCGCGCAGCCACGGCAGGATGTGGCCGGTCATCGGTGCCTCGTAGCAAACGTCGCCGCACAGGATGAGGTCCCAGCGCGACGGGGAGCCCACGACGTCGGCGGCCAAGGCCGTAACCGACACGCCGTTCGCCACCGCGTTCAAGCGGATGGCGGCGATGGCCAATGGATCGATCTCGGCGGCCTCAACGGACGCGGCGCCGGCGCGGGCGCACGCGATCGCCGCGACGCCGCCCCCGGCTGCGAAGTCGAGCACCCGCCGGCCGGCGACGGAGACGGAATTGTCCAGCACGTGACGGGCCAGCGCCAGGCCGCCGGGCCACGCGAACGCCCAGAACGGCGGCTCGACGTTGTTCGCCGCCAGCCACGCTTCCGTCGCCTGCCAGATCGGCGTAATGGCGCTCGCCATGTGCAACCGGATTTCCGGCACAAGCGCGGCCGGAGCGAGCCGCGTGTGGCGACGGACGAACGCCTCCCCCTCCCTCAAAGCTGGATCGTTCAAAGCTGGCCGAGGAGCAACGCCAGGGCGACGGCGAGGCCGGCCTCCCGGTTCGCCTTGAAAAGGCGGAGGCACAGGGCCGGGTTGTCGATGTCGATCTGGGCGACTTGCCGGGCGAACAAGGCGCCGGGCAGCAGCAAGGCCGGATAAAACCACGCCGACAGCCCAGCCAGCCAACCGGCCGCGACCAGGGCCACAAGCGCCCCGGCGAAGCAGGCCGCGAGAAACGACTTTGTGTGCTCGGCCCACAGCCGGGCGGTGGATTTCACCCCGACGAGCGCGTCGTCCTCACGGTCCTGGTGGGCGTAGATCGTGTCGAAGCCGAGATCCCACAGGATGGCCGCGGCGTAGATCGCCGCCCACGCCGTATCCAGTCGCACCGCTCCAGCCGCGTAGCCGAGCGGGGCGCCAAAGCCGAAGGTGAAGCCCAACACGAGCTGAGGCCACCAAGTCACGCGCTTGGCCAAAGGGTAAAGCGCGACCAGCAGCAAGGAACCCACTCCCAGCGCTTGCGCGAGCGGCGGCAGTTGCAGCAGCACCATAAGCCCGGTGAGCAACAGCACGAACAGAAAGGCGAGCGCCTCCCGCGGGCGGATCGCGCCGGAGGCAAGCGGACGCCCCGCGGTGCGCGCCACCTTGCGGTCGAGGTCGCGGTCCCAGAGGTCGTTGACCACGCAGCCGGCCGCCCGCATCACGATGCTTCCGACCGCGAATAGCAGGACGAGGCGGGCGCTTTCCCAGGCGGGCCGCCGCGCGAGCAGGATGCCCCACACCCCCGGGATGAACAGCAGCCAAACGCCGATCGGCCGATCGAGGCGCGCCAACAGGACGTATGGCACCCAGGCCCGGGGCAGCCGAGCCACCCAGCCGTCGGCGGCGATGTCCGTATGGACTTGCACCGTGCTAATCTGCCGTTCGAGATGCCGGGGTCAATCCGCTTGTTTGTCGACGCCCCCCTGGCGGCGGGGCTGGAAGTCGCGGCAACCCCGGGCCAGGCGCATTACCTTTGTTCGGTGATGCGGCGCGGGGTCGGCGCCATCGTGCGCCTGTTCAATGGGACGGACGGGGAGTGGCGGGCCCGGATCGCGGCGATCCGGCGCGATCGCGCGGCCCTCGTCGCCGAGGAGATCGTGCGGCCACAAGCTGCCGAGCCGGATCTCTGGCTCGGCTTCGCGCTGCTAAAGCGCGACGCAACCGATCTTGTGGTCCAAAAAGCGACGGAGCTCGGCGTTTCCGTGATCCTCCCGGTGATCAGCGACCGGTCGCGGTCCGAGCGGGTGAACGAGGGCCGCTTGGCGGCCATTGCCACCGAGGCGGCCGAGCAATCCGAACGCCTCACCGTCCCGTCCGTCAAGTCGCCGCGCCGGCTCGCCGCGCTGCTCGCGGGTTGGCCGGACGGGCGGCGGCTGTTCGTCGCCGTCGAGCGGGCGGATTGCCCCCCTCTCGCGCCGACAGCGGAGCGCGCGGCCCTTCTTGTCGGGCCGGAGGGCGGGTTCACCGTGGCGGAGCTTGACGCCGTGCTCGCTCACCCCTTCTCTGTCCCCGTCAGCCTGGGATCGCGCATTCTCCGGGCGGAGACCGCGAGCATTGCCGGTCTGGCCATCTTGCAGGCGCGTGGCTGAGCGAACCAAACCGTCGGAGACCGATGTCCAACCCCGGAGATGCCGATGCGACCCCGATCACATCGCTAGGGCAGCTGGCCGACTATATCGCGGAAGGCTGCAAGCCGGCACCATTGTTCCGGATCGGCACCGAGCACGAGAAGTTCGGCTTTAGGCTGACCGACCTCGCCCCGCCCCCCTACGAGCCGGGCGGCATCGGGGCGCTGCTCGAAAGCATCGCCGCCACCCACGGAGCCCCGATCGAGGATGACGGATGCATCATCGGCGTCAAGCAGGGCAAGGCCTCCATCTCACTCGAGCCTGCCGGGCAGCTCGAGCTGTCGGGCGCGCCGCTCGCAAGTTTGCACGAAACGCAGGCGGAGCTCGACGCTCATCTGGTGGAGGTGAGGCGGGTCGCCGAGCCGCTCGGCCTCGGTTTCGCGCCGCTGGGCTTTCATCCGACCATGCGCCGCGACGACATGCCCTGGATGCCAAAGGGCCGCTATGCGGTGATGCGCCGCTACATGCCGTTGGTCGGCTCCATGGGCCTTGACATGATGACGCGCACCTGCACCGTGCAGGTCAACCTCGATTTCTCGTCGGAAGAGGATATGCGGCGCAAGCTGCGGGTCGCACTCGCGCTGCAGCCCGTCGCCACCGCCCTGTTCGCCAACTCGCCGTTCACCGAAGGCCGGCCGAACGGGTTCCTTTCCTATCGCGCCCATGTCTGGACCGATACGGACAACCAGCGCTCGGGCATACCGCGAGTGATGTTCGACGAAGGGTTTGGCTTCGAGCGCTACGTGACCTGGCTGATCGACGCGGTGCCGATGTACTTCGTGCATCGAAACGGTCGCTACATCGACGTCGCGGGCCGGTCGTTTCGGAGCTTCATGGAGGGCCGCGTGCCGGAGCTCGCGGGGGAAACCGCGACGGTTGGCGACTTCGCCGACCATATGACGACCGCTTTCACCGATGTCCGGCTCAAGCGCTTCCTGGAAATGCGTGGCGCGGACGCGGGCCGGCCCAACATGATGCTCGCGCAGTCGGCGTTCTGGGTGGGGCTGTTGTACGACGCCGCCGCCCTGGCCGCTGCCTTGTCGCTCGTGCGCGGCCAAAGCTGGGACGACACGGTGGCGTTGCGGAGCGCCGTCCCCGAACGCGGGCTGGACGCGCCATGGCGGGGCGGCGTCTTGCGGCGGCTCGCGGCCGACGCGCTCGGTATCGCGCGTGATGGGCTGAGGGCGCGCGACCGGCACGACAAGCCTGCGCGGGATGAAGCCAGCCTTCTCGATCCGCTGCACGAGATTGTCGCCGGATCACCGACCCAGGCGGAATGGTGGCTCGAACGCTACCACACCAGTTGGGAAGGCGACGTCAAGCACATCTTCCGGGAAGCGTCCGACTAAACAGCCAACCGGCTCGCAACGTGCAGAAAGTCTTGCCTCTGCAACCACAATCCGGGCATATGGCCGCATGAACGTGAGTGCCGCTCAGCGGCTGCATGGGCATGCCATGATGCCTGGCTCCAGCGGACCCGTAACTGTCCGCCTGCGTCTTATCGGACAAATGGAAGCCTGGACGCTGACGAGCGAAAGCGTCCTGCCGGCCGGCCGGAAGACCCGCGCGCTTCTCGCCGTGGTGGCGCTGTCCGCGCCGCGCCCGGCCCTGCGGGGGCGGTTGGCCGAGCTGCTTTGGAGCCGCCGGCCGGAGGAGCAGGCCCGCGCGTCGTTGCGCCAGGAAATACATCGGCTGCTGGAAGCGCTGTCGCCCGCCGGCGTGGAAACGCTCAACATCACGCGCGATCACCTATCTCTCCGGCCAGGCACCGTGTGGATCGACGTGGAAGAGGTGATGCGAGCCACCACGTCGCAGCCAGCCTCGTTGTCATTGCTCGATGGCGATCTTCTCGAGGACCTGGACGGGGTCGACCCCGCCTTCGATACATGGCTGACCACCGAACGCGAACGGCTTCGCGATCGCGCGCGAACCCTGGCCGAAGCCCTGCTGCGCGAGCAGGTTGAACCGGAAGCAGCGATCCCGGCCGCGCAGCAGCTGCTCGCGATCGATCGGGCGCACGAGGGTGCCTGGCGAGCCCTCATGCGCGCGCATGCCGCACGGGGCGAACGCGGAATGGCGATCCAAGCCTACGAACGGTGCCGTTCCGTGCTGGCCGACCTGCTGGACGCGCCGCCATCCATCGAAACGCAGCGCTTGCTCGCCGAAATCCGCGGCGGTGGCAGCCGCGCGGCGCTGAAGCCGCTGCCGCAACCAGCCGAGCCGGAACCCGAGCCCAAAGCAAACCCAGGCCGGCCCGAGCACCGCCCGTCGCGCGGCGGCACCCGGCTCGGCGTTCTGCCTTTGAAGCTCGTCGGCACGTCGGAAGAGGAAGCGCATCTCTCACCGGGTCTGGCCGACGAAATCACCACGGCGCTCGCACGCTTTCGCTGGATGTTCCTCGTTTCGAGCAATTCGCTCGCCCGGTTCGCGGCGGACACCCGCGACGAAGGCGAAATCGCCCGCACCTTCGGCCTCGATTTTCTGCTTGACGGCGCCATCCAGAAAGTTCGGAGCCGGTTGCGGATCACGCTGCGGCTGCTCGATCTTCGCGCCGGCAACCAGGTGGTCTGGGCGCGGCGCTTCGACCGGCAGACCAACGACCTGCTGACCTTGCAGGACGAAATCGCCGCCGAAGTCGTCGCCCAGATCGACCCCGAAATCCTGCTGATCGAGGCGAAGCGGGTGGCCGCGCGGCCGCCGCACGACCCGACCGCCTACGACCTGCTGCTCCGCGCAATCCCGCTGATCGGGCGGATGGAACGCGAGCCGTTCATGAAGGCCGGCCAGCTCCTCAGGCAAGCGATCGACGCTGAGCCCGATTACGCAAGCGTTCACGGCTGGTATGCCTACTGGCACATCTTCTTCGTGGGTCAGGGTTGGGCGGAGGACGCCAGCGCGGCGTTGGAAGCGGCCGGTCAACACGCCGAGCGCGCCGTGACGCTCGACCCGAACGACGCCCGCGCCTTGACCACGGCTGGCCATGTACGCGCGTTCCTCCATCATCGGCTGCGGGAGGCCGTCGCACTTCACGAGCAGGCGTTGTCGGCCAACCCCAATCTTGCGATGGCCTGGAACCTATCTGGCGTTGCGCATGCGTATCTCGGCGACCCGGACGAGGCGGAGCGTCGGATTGGCCGCTACAAGAAGCTGTCGCCGCTCGACCCGCACGCGTTTTTCTTCGACACTGCCTTCATCATCGTCGCATTGCTCAAACGCGACTACGAGTCGGCCGTTGCTTATGGCCGCGCGGTCAGCGAGATGAACCCTGCCTTTTCGGCGGCCTGCAAGCCGTATCTGGCGGCGCTTGGTTATCTCGGGCAGCAGCAGGAGGCGGCCGTGGTGCTGCGGCGGCTGCTCTCCATCGAGCGCGACTTCACCGTTGCCCGATTCCTGGAGACCAGCCCCTTCGAGCGGCCGGAAGATCGGGAGCATTTCGCGACCGGGCTCCGGTCCGCCGGCGTGCCCGAGGGCACACCTAACTCAGACACCTGACGGCGGCCCGGAGCGGCTAGGGCCACCGCGCCGAGTGCGTCCCAAGCGGGACGGCGGGACGGTCCCAGCGGGCGGGTGTCCTGCTCATCTGTGCCGCGTGCCGCACCGCGATCAGCGGGCCGAATCCGGACGGGCTGCTCTCCAGCAGGTCGGCGATCTCGGAAAACTCCATGTCCGGGACGGCGAACCCGGCCGGCACGCGCCCGAGGCTTCGCAGCCAGTGCCCGGTCCGCGCCAGCGAGACCCGCACCAGCCAGCTCCCGCCCTCGGTCATCTGGCGGTGCAGGGCAGCCAGCCCGCCGAACGCCATGAGATAGCCCGACGCATGATCGAGCACCTGCGCGGGCAGAGGCTTCGGCCCGACAACTCCGGCGGCCTCCGCTTCGGCGGCGTTCAAGCCTGTCGCGGTCTGCACGAGGCTGTCATAGCCCCGCCGGTCCGACCACGGCCCACGATGGCCGTAGGCGGAGAGGGACACGTACACAAGGCCGGGCCGGAGAGCCGCCGCCGCCTCCGGCCCGAAGCCAAGCGCCTGGACCCCGCGGGGCCGGTAGCCCTGCACGAAGACGTCGGCTTCCCGCACCAACCCGCGAAGCGTGTCGGCGTCCGTCTCCCTTCGTAGATCAAGCTGCGCGGACAGCTTCCCCCGCCCGGTGTCCTCGACGAGCATGAATGGCAGATGCGGGGCCGAGATGTGCAAGACGTCGGCCCCGTGCGCGGCCAGCGTTCGGCCACACACCGGCCCGGCGATCACGCGCGTGAGGTCGAGCACGCGGATGCCCGAAAGCGGACGCGACGCGGAGGCCAGAGCCCTCGGGGGCGCATCGCCGATCTTCTCGATCCCAACGAGCGGCTGCGAAGCAATGGCGGCGCTCTGCGGATGGTCGTCCCATTCGGCGAAGCTGCGCATCCGCGAGCCGACCAGACCGGCCTCCGCCAGCGCGTCCTCAACGGCCTGGGCGGCCCAACCCTCAAGCGCGCGCGCGACGGCCGCGCGCTCGTGACTGCAGCCGAGCACCCGAAGCACGCCGTCCCGGTGGTTCGGGAAGTTCGTATGCAACCGGACCCAGCCCCCGTCGCCGCACCGATAAAAACCGGCGAT
This sequence comes from uncultured Acidisphaera sp., assembly GCA_964250825.1. Taxonomy (GTDB): domain Bacteria; phylum Pseudomonadota; class Alphaproteobacteria; order Acetobacterales; family Acetobacteraceae; genus CAVWQV01. The sequence continues at coordinate 21,903 of CAXUIE010000006.1, forward strand.
TTGGTCCCACGGCTCGGCCGGCTCCTGGCCGCGCACGCGGACATAGCGTTCCGAGCGCGCCTCGGCCGCCGCGTGGCGCATGTCGACCGACACGCCCTGGGCTTCTCCACCGAGCCGCGACCAGATGAGCGAGGCGGCCAGCGCCGAAGCGGCGAGGCTCGCCTGCGCCGCCGCGCCGACAGCGAAGGAGGACGGCAGGATGGGGTCGGTTCCAGTGAGTTCGAGGCGATGGAGCGCCGCCGACGGCAGGCCCGCATCGGTCCAGATCGCTTCGACCGCTTGTCTTGCGGCCATCCGTGTGCCTCCTCTCAGGCGGCTGCAGCCACCTCGCCGAGGCGTTTTTCGAGAAACGCCGTCACCGCGATCTCTTCGGCGGTGAGACCGGGTTGCGAGCCCTCGAGCACCTGCTCGGCCCGCGCCTTGAGCCCGTCCAGCAAGCTCCCATCGAGATAGCCGTCGAAGATGGCGGGGTGGATGTAGCACTTGCGGCAGATCGACGGCGTGTTGCCGAGCATCTTCGCCACCGCCTCGACCGCGTGGACGACGTTCTTCTTGGCCTTGGCTTGCGTGTCGAACACCTCGAGCTCGCGCAACGCGAGCGCCGCCAGGTTCGTCGCGGCCCAGGTGCGGAAGTCCTTGGCCGTGATGTCCTCGCCCGAGATCGCGTGCAGATATTCGTTGACGTCCTCCGAGCCGACGCCGTGTGGCGTACCGTCCTCGTCGAGGTATTGAAACAGGTCCTGCCCGGGCAGATCGCGGCATCGCTGCACGATCCGGGCCAGCTTTCGGTCGGTCAGGTCGATGTGGTGCTGGATGCCGTGCTTGCCGCGGAAATCGAAGGTGAGATGGCTCCCCTGCACCTTCACATGCCGGTTCCGCAAGGTGGTCAGGCCGAAGCTGCGATTGACCTTGGCGTACTCGACGTTGCCGACGCGGACGAGCGTCGTCTCGAGCAGCCGCACCAGCGCCGCCAACACCTTCGCCCGCGGTAGTCCCGGTTTCGACAGGTCGGCCGCGACCCGCTCGCGGATGCATGGAAGCAACCGCCCGAACAGGAGCATACGGTTATACTTCGTTTCGTCTCGGATAATGCGCCAGCGTGCGTGATAGCGATACTGCTTGCGTCCACGCGCGTCGCGTCCGACAGCCTGCAGATGACCGTTGGAAACGCGACAAATCCAAACGTCCGTGTAGGCCGGGGGAATGGCCAGCTTGCGGATGCGCGCCAGCACGGCCTCGTCCGTCACTTGCGTGCCATCCGGGTGGAAGTAGC
>CAXUIE010000006.1:23185-32479 GCA_964250825.1 uncultured Acidisphaera sp.
GCGGCGGCGGCGCGCCCCCCCGCCACCGGGTCGGCCAGATCAGGCGCGGCGCGTTCTTCTTCGTCTGTGGCGAATGAGGCGGACATGGGGTTGGCTAACGCGCAAGCGACCCGTTGGCTTCATCAACTCCGGCCAGAACCCGACGATGTGGCCTACTCCGTGCGCATTCAGGCCAGGCTGCCGTTCGAGAGGGCTGCGACCTTGTTTTCAAGGCTGGCGACGAGAGCAGGGCCGCCGCCGCTGACCAGGAGACCGCGAAAATCCGACCGTTGCGTAGCCACCCGGCTGATGGCGCCCTCCGCCAGCACGTCAACCGCCTTCCATCCCGCCGGCGTCTGCCGCATGACATACGACAGCGCAACCGGGGAGCCGTTCGGCGCAACGATCCGCGTCGCCACGACCTGATCGCCGTTGGACAGAGATTGCCGGCCCGGCAGCATTTCGATCGCCTCGCCCTTGTAGCTGTCAAAGTTGGCGACGAAGTTGGCGACCGTGTAGCGGCGAAACGCGGCCGATAGAGCGGCCTGTTGCTGAGCCGGCATCCCCGCCCAACTCGGACCGACCGAAACCCGAAGGATCGCGTCGAGATCGAATGTCCGGTCCACCACGGGCTGCAGCATGGCATAACGTTGGGCAAAGGGCGCGGCGGCGCCGGCCTTCATCACGCCAAGGAGCGCGGCGTTGAGCGACCGGACGGCGAACTCTGGGGAGGTCGCGTCCGTTCCCGAGGCGGCGTAGCCGGGGCCGCCGAGGAGCGGCAGGGCGGCCAAGCCGAGCAGCCCGATGCGAAGCGCGTTTCGACGGGCAATCGGCTGTTCCAACATTAAGCTTTCTCCAACGCTGCGGACCGTCGGCGCCGCGAAAGGAGCCGACCTCGATGTGACAAGGGTCACAACGCCGACAATTGGCAATGGATGGCGTGAACGACATCCGCGCGGGGCGGGCGTCACCCATGCACGGAAAGTGGGCGAGCGCGACCAGCGCGCCCGCCCATCATTCCGTACGCTAACTCTTACAAAGCTCGCCCGATCCGGCCGATGACCCAGCCGATGGCGCCGGCGGCAAGCAAGGCCACGAGCGGCTGCTGGCGCACCTGCTCGGTCAGCGTATCCAGGCCGTCACTCGCCGCGTCCTTCGCCGCGCCGTATTTCTGCTGCACTTGTCCAGCCACCTGATCGTACTTGCCTTCAGCCTGAGTCTTGGAGTCGCCGGCGAGGCCGCCCACGGCGTCTTTCATTCGCCCGCCGAACTCCCGCGCGCCGCCTTCCACCTGGTCCTTCATGTGCCGATCTCCTGGGTTACAGGTCGATCAACAGGACAGCGCGTCGTAGGTTCCCCACACGCAACGTGATGGTCACCCGAGGCGCCCGAGAGCCGTCGCGGGCTAGTAACCGATCGGCTCCTTCGTTACAGGTTCCCAACGGCCGTTGTGCACCACCGTCATGTAGGATTTGTGGCTGCCGACGCGCTCGCCCGGGCCATAGCTCACGGGCGGGCCGCCGAACCTGTCGTGGTGGTCCTTGATGCCTTCCATGCCGGCGATGAAGCTGTCGAGCGTGAGGTCCGCTCCTGCGCGCCGCAGGCCGTCCGCAAGCAGGTAGGCGGCAGAGTAGCCGAGCTCCGCCGCCCAGTTCGGCTCGTGACCGAATTGCCCCTTGTACGCCTTGACGAATGCCTGGATCTCGGGTCGGGGATCGTCCGGATAGACGTACAACGCTGGCGTCATGGCGCGATAGCCTTCGTTGGCGTTGCCGGGCACCTCCGCCACGTTCACGTCATAGCTCGAGGCGGGTCCCATCATCGGCACGTTCCAGCCGTTCTTGCGGGCGCCGGAGACGATAAGGTTGGTGTCGCGCACGATCGTCGCCAGGAACACGAAATCGCACTTCGAGTCCCGCATCTTGGTGACCGACGCGCTGAAATCCGTGTCGGTCGGCTTGTGCGCGGCCTCGGCCGCGAGCGTGACGTTCATCGCCTTGAGCTGGTCGTAGACGCCGGCCATCACATCGCGGCCGAAATCCGTGTCCTGCCACATCGCGCAAACGACCTTGGGTTGCTCGTCCTCCAGCACCTTCTTCACCCCGGCGCGCATCTGATCGTAGTAGGAAGCGTAAAGGCCGAACTTAAGCCGGTTATACGGCTCGTACATGGACCGCGCGGACGTGAGCGGAAACATGTTCGGGACACCCTTCTCGATCTGCTCGGGCATCACCGCGTTGTTCATTGGCGTGCCGTCGTTGGCGATCATCAAGAACACGTCGTCCCGGTTGATGAGCTTGTTCGCCGCCTGCACCGAGCGCGGGACGTTGTACTGGTTGTCCTCGACGATGTATCTGATCTTTCGACCGTTAATGCCGCCGCGGGCGTTGATCTCGTCGAACGCCATGCGGAGCGCGTTGGAGTTGTTCACCCCCCACATGGCGGTGACGCCCGAGAGGTCGGTATAGGTTCCGACGACGATCTCGCTCGCGGTCACACCGCGGGTCGGCTCCGCCGCTAGCGCCGCCGCTCCTACACTCAACGCCGCAACGGCGGCCAGCAGCCATTGGCGCATTCCTTGGTTCCTTCTGTTGATTGGTCGTTGCGAGGACCCCGGCGAAGGCCGGGGACGCTCCGCCCAACGGCGGCTTCCGACGACGACCCTCGTCACCCACCGGCGTACATCGTATCGATCAGCGCGCTGTACTTCTTGTTCACAAAGCTGCGCTTGAGCTTGAAGGTCGGCGTGAGCTCCGGGTCCTCGGCTTCCAGTTTCTGCTCGATCAGCCGGAACGCCTTGACCTGCTCGACCCGCGCGAACTTGGCGTTCACCCGCTCGACCTCGCCACCAATCAGCCGCAACACCGGCTCGGCCCGCGTGAGGCTCGCGAAGTTCGAGAACGGGACGGCGTTGTCCTGCGCCCACTTCTCCACGTTCTCGTGATCGATCATCACCAGGCAGGACAGGAATTTGCGCCGGTCGCCAATCACGATCGCGTCCGCGATGTAGGGGCTGAACTTGAGCTCGTTCTCGATAGCGGACGGGGTGACGTTCTTGCCGCCGGCGGTGATGATGATGTCCTTCATCCGGTCGGTGACGCGCACATAGCCGTCGTCGGCGCGGCCCACGTCGCCGGTGTGCAGCCAGCCATCGCGCAGCGCCTCGGCGGTGCTTTCCGGGCTGTTCCAGTAGCCGGCGAAGATGTGCTCCCCGCGGAGCAGGATCTCGCCCTCCGGCGAGAAGGCGAGTTCGGTGTGCGGGCACGGCTTGCCGACCCAACCGGGACGCACCGCGTCGGCCGACATCGCGGTCGCGATGCCGCCGCATTCGGTCATCCCGTAGACTTCCAGCATGTCGATCCCGAGTGCGAGATACCAGCGGATCAGGTCGGGCGCGATCGGCGCCGCGCCGACGTAGGCGCGTCGCACGCGGTCGATCCCGAGCTCGCGACGGATGTTGCGGAGCACGGGCAGCGCCGCCCAGAAGCCAAGGCGGCGGCTGAACGGCACGCCCCGACCCGACAACCGCGCGTCCACCAATCGCAGCCCGGCGCCGATCGCCAAGCGGTAGGCGTGACGTTGCGTGAAGCTTGCGTCGCGCGCCCGCAGCGTGACAGCCGACTGCATCTTTTCCCAGATGCGCGGCACGGCGAGTGCAAGCGTCGGCTGCAACTCGCGCTGGTTCTCGAACAGCGTGTCCGCGCTTTCGATGTAGTTGGAGACCGCGCCGGCGTAGAGCGACTGATACAGGCCGGCGATTCGCTCCGCGACATGGCACATGGGAAGAAAGGCGAGCCGCTCGTCGCCCGCGCGGAAATCGAGCTGCGGGCCGAGGTTGATTAGCTGGAACAGAATATTGCGATGGGTGAGCATCGCCCCCTTGGGCGGCCCGGTGGTGCCCGAGGTGTAGACCAGGATGGCGAGCTGCCCGCCTCCGATCGCCGCCACGAGCGCATCCCATTCACCCGGATGCGCATGGTCGTACTCGGCCCCGCGCGCGAGGAACGCCTCGAAGCTCTCGCAGCCGGGCTCATTCAGTTCCCGCAGCCCCTTCATGTCGAAGATGACCACGCGCTCCAGCGCCGGGCAACGCCCGCGCACTTGCAGCGCCTTATCCAGCTGTTCCTCGTTCTCGACGAACAGCACGCGGGCGCCGCAGTCGCGCAGGATGTGTTCCACCTGCCCCGGCGCGTCGGTCGGATAGACACCCGACGAGACGCCGCCGACGCCGAGGGTGCCGAGATCGGCATACACCCATTCCGGATTCGTTTCTGACAGCACGCACGCGACATCGCCGGGGCCGAAACCAAGCGCGCGCAGCCCCATTCCGGCCTGCCGCGCGCGGCCGGCGAGCTGCGTCCAGCTTACCTCCTTCCAAATCCCGCGGTCCTTTTGACGCAAGATCGTCCGCGATCCCCGCGTGCGCGCGCGCTGCTCCAGCATGGAAACGATGCTCGGCCCTATCTCCGGGTCCTCGCGGGCCACGGGGGGCGCGGCGGTGAGCTGCGTCAGCGCCACAGCTTCTTCCGCTTCCAGCGCCGCCGCCCGCGGACTCCGGCCTCCCTTTGGCCGAGATAGAATTCCTTGATGTCCTCCTTCTCCATCAAGCGCGCGCATGCGTCCTCCATCACGATGCGGCCGACCTCGATCACGTAGCCGTAGTCGGCCGTCTTGAGCGCGATGTGCGCGTTCTGCTCCACAAGCAGAATGGATACGCCGCGTTCGCGGTTGATGCGTTTGACGATGTCGAAAATCTGCGTGACCAGCAGAGGCGACAGCCCGAGCGAGGGCTCGTCGAGCAGCAGCAGCTTGGGCTTGCCCATCAGCGCGCGGCTGATCGCGAGCATCTGCTGCTCGCCGCCCGACAAGAGTCCGGCGCGCTGCTGCTCGCGCTCCTTGAGCCGGGGAAAATAGCCGAAGCACGCATCGAGGTCGCGCGCCACCGCGTCCCGATCGCGCCGCGAATAGGCGCCCATGAGGAGGTTGTCATGCACGGTGAGAAACGGAAACACCTCCCGCCCTTCGGGCGAATGGCACAAGCCCAGGCGCATCACCTTGTCGGGCGACAGCCCGGCGATGTTACGGCCTTCGAACCACACCTGCCCGCGCTCGGGGTCCATCACGCCGGAGATCGTCTTGAGGATCGTGGTCTTGCCCGCGCCGTTGGCGCCGAGCACCGTCACGATCTGCCCGGGATGAACGTCGAGGGTCACGCCGCGGATGGCCTGGATCGGGCCGTAGAACGTTTCGATGTTGGCGACCCGCAGCAGCGGCTCGGCGGCGGCGGCGGCACTCATGCGTCGCTGCCGAGATACGCGCGGATCACGTCGGGGTCGGACTGCACGTCCGCCGGCGTGCCGGCCGCCAGCACCCGGCCGTAGTTCAGCGCCATGACCCGGTCCGACACCGCGGAAACCAGACTCATGTCGTGCTCGACCATGATGACGGTGATGCCGAGATCTTTCTTGATGTCCTCGATCCAGAACCCCATCACCTCCGTTTCCTCAACGTTGAGGCCGGAGGAGGGCTCGTCGAGCAGCAGGAGCTTGGGCTCGGTGCAGAGCGCGCGCCCGAGTTCGACGATTTTGCGCACGCCATACGGCAGGTTGGCAATCAGCGCGTCGCGGTAGCGTTGCAGATCGAGGAAGTCGATCACGTCCTCCACCCGTTCGCGGTGCAGGATCTCGGCACGCCGCGTGGAAGGAAGGTAAGCGACCTGCGACAGCCAGCCGACCCGTGAATGGCAATGGCGGCCGATCAGCAGGTTCTGCAGCACGCTCGCGTTGGCGAACAGCTCGATGTTTTGGAACGTCCGCGCGATGCCGAGCTTGGCGATCCGGTGCGGCGCGATTTTCGTGATGTCGGCCCCGTCGAACAAAAGCGTGCCTTGCGTTGGCGCGTAGATGCGGCTGATCAGGTTGAAGATCGTCGTCTTGCCGGCCCCGTTCGGGCCGATGATGGCGAACACCTCGCCCTGCTCGACCTCGAAGCTCACATCGTCGACGGCGCGGATGCCGCCGAACTGGATAGCGATGCCTTGCGCCTGGAACAGCGCCCCGCTCAACGCAGCCGCTCCGACCGCGCGTAGGCCTTCTGCCGGCGAAAGCCGCCCGCCCGGTGCAGCGGGAACTCGGCGAACCACTGCTTGACCTTGAGCCAGCGGCCGTTGATTCCCGCCGGCTCGAACAGGATCACCAGCACCAGGATCAGCCCGAACAAGGAGGGCTCGAGACCGGGCATCCGGCCGATCCCCCACGGCAAGTCGTCGCGCACGATCGCGATGGCCTGCGGCAACAATCGCACGAACAGCGCGCCGAAAATTGCGCCCCGCAGCGAGCCGAGGCCGCCCACGAACACGATCGTTACAATCGAAATAGACAGCAGGATGTCGAACGCGTCCGGCGCGAGGAAGCGCACGTAGTGCGCGAACAGGGCGCCGGCGAGGCCCGTCATTCCCGCGCTGATCGCGAACGCGATCGTTTTGTAGAGCGCCAGGTTGATGCCCATGCTTTGCGCGGAGATCTCGCTGTCGCGGATCGCCACCATCGCCCGCCCAATCGGCGCCCGCAGCAGGTTGATCGACACCCACAGCACGAACAGCAGCACCGCGAGCGCCATGTAGTAGGTGCCGATCGCCCCCTCGAGCTTGAAGCCGAGGATGGTGGGGGTGGGCACCGCGAAGCCGTCGAACCCTCCCGTTACCGCCGTCCATTTCTGGAACACGGTGCCGATGATGCTGCCGAAGGCGAGGGTGGCGATGGCGAGATAGAGCCCACTCATGCGCAAGGTGGGCAAACCGATCAGGACGCCCGCGAAAGCGGTGAGCAGGCCCGCGGCGGGCAACGTCAGCACGAAGGGGACGCCCTTCGCCAGCAACACGGATTCCGTGTAGGCCCCGATCCCGAGGAACGCCGCGTGGCCGAGGCTCACCAGGCCGGTGAAGCCGGTCAGCAGCATGAGCCCGACGCCGGCGATGGCGAAGATGAACACCGCGCCGAGCTCGCCCACGTAGAACTCGCCGAGGAACCCCGGGATCAGCAGCAGCACGACCAACAGCAGCCCGTGCCAGAACAGATCGCCCGCGTGCCGCCAAGCCCGAAGGTCCTGCACGTAGCGCGTCTTCAACAGGTAGCGCATGGCGCGTCAGACCCGCTTGCGGAGGTTCTCGGAGAACAGCCCGCCCGGGCGCAGGATCAGTACGGCGAGCAGCACGACGTTCGCCGTCACCTCCTGCGAGCCGGGCGGCAGGAAGTAGCCCGCGAGCTGCTCGACGATACCGATGATTATTCCGCCCACCAGGGCGCCCGGGATGCTGCCGAAGCCGCCGAGCACGGCGGCGGCGAACGCCTTGAGCCCGAGAAAACCCATGTTGACGTCGATCATGGACACCGGCGAAAGCAGGATGCCGGCGACCGCGGCGACCGCGGCGCTGATCGCCCAGATCAACGAGAACACGGTCCGAACGGGGATGCCCATGTAGTACGCCGCGAGCTGGTTCTGCGACGACGCCTGCATCGCGATGCCGAGGCGGGTGCGGCTGAAAAACAGATACAGCACGAGGCACAGGATGACGGTGCCGACGATTATCGAAACGTTGTCCTGCCCAAGCACCAGCCCGCCGAGTTGAACCGTCCGATTGGTGAACGGCGTCTCGAAGCCGACAGAATCGTAGCCCCAGGTGATGCCGGCGAAGGCGCGAAAGATAAACCCGAGCCCCAAGGTCAGCATCACCACCGCGAATTGCGGCTGGCCGATCACCCGGCGCAGCACCACGGCGTCGAGCAGGAAGCCGAACAAGGCGGTGACCAGCACGGCGAGCAACGCGCCAATCCAGTAGTTCAGGCCGAGTCCGGTGATGAAGGTGAACGCCGCGAAGCCGCCGAGCATCATGACGTCGCCCTGGGCGAAGTTCACCATCTCGGTCGCCTTGTAGATCAGCACGAAGCCAAGCGCGATCAGGCCGTAGATGCAGCCTGCGGCGGAGCCGTTGATCACGAGCTGCAGCAGACGCGCCGCGTCCTCCACCCTATCCTCCTCCGCAGCGCTCCATCGTTACGCGCCGTTCTGCCGACGGCACGATAGGATGCGGGTTCCCGCGTGGTCAATCACGGGCTGACGCCGCGCGCGCCGGGCGCTATAGGTCGCGGGCTGTCCCCGTAGCTCAGCCGGATAGAGCACGAGATTCCTAATCTCGGGGCCGTGGGTTCGAATCCCGCCGGGGACGCCACCGAACGTCGCGACTGTTCAGCCTCCCTTAACTTCCGGCGTCCATGCTGCCGTCATCTGCATCCGGAATCGGCGGGCTCCATGAGCGGCATCGTCAGCGGCATCGATTACAGCGTCCTGTTCTCCAACAGCGGGTCGGCCAGCGGCGTCTCGAGTATCCTGAACACGCTCTACAGCGGCGCGAGCGCCAGCTCCGGGACGGCGGTCTCCACCGGCAACCCGATCCTCGACCTCAAGCTCGCCCAGCAGAACGAAGCGCAGGACGTGACACAGGAGGCGAAGAACCCGACCGTGGTGCGGGATCTCCAGGCGTTCACCCAAGGGATCGCCAACGCCAAGGACATCAACACGGCCCTGCAGAACCCGAACGTTCTGAAGGTGCTGCTCACCGCCAACGGGCTCGGTGACCAGGTGCAATACCCAGCGCTGGCGAGCAAGGCCCTCCTTTCGGACCCGAGCGACCCGAACTCGCTCGTCAACCAACTCTCCAACACCGCCTGGAAAACCGTCGCGCAGACCTACGATCTGTCATCCAAGGGCCTCGCCGGCCTGAAGAACCCCACGGTTCAGTCGCAGATCGCCGCCGCTTACGAGAAGGTAACTTGGCTCAACTCGCTGGACCAGGCGACTCCCGGGCTCGCGCAAGCGATGCAGTTCAAGGAGCAGGCGAGCCAGATCGGCACCGTGGACGACATCCTGGGCGACGCCACCAACCGCGCCGTGGTTACCACCGCGCTCGGCATCCCGCAACAGATCGCCTTCCAGGATATCGGCGCTCAGGAGCAGGCGATCACCAGCCGCCTCGACATCTCGAAGCTCAAGGACCCGCAGTTCGTCAACACCTTGACGGACCAGTATCTGCTCGCAATGCAGCAGCAGAACCAGAGCAGCTCCACGCCCAGCCTTGAGTCGCTCTCAATCCAGGCGAGCGGGCTTGTGGTCTGAACCGCGCGGCCCGACGGCGCGCCGGGAGCCGTGACCGCCGAGCGGCTGCTCGCGGCCCTCGAACGCCAGCGCGCCGGGCGCAGGGCGGAAGCCGCAGCACTTTACCCGGCCGCGCGCGCCGACGACCCCGACGCGGCGCCCGTC
>CAXUIE010000007.1:0-27146 GCA_964250825.1 uncultured Acidisphaera sp.
GCGGACATCTAGCCGGTCGAACAGGGTTTCCCAGGCCGTGATGGCCGTGAGCGGCAAGGCGGCGGCCTCCGCCCAATTGAGCGAGGACGGCTTGCGCCCGACGATGCGCTCGTCAACCAAGTGGTATTCGGCGTCGGTGCCCGGCCGGTTCAACGCCCCCGCGTAGAACACCGCGTCGCCCGGCTTGAATGAAGTCACCAACGGCCCCGCGGCCTCGACGGTGCCGGCCGCGTCCCACCCGAGGACCTTCCAGTCTCCGGGCTCGGGCTGCGCTCGCTTGCGCATCTTGGTGTCGACCGGGTTCACCGAAACCGCCCGAACCGCCACCAGCAGATCGCGCCCGCCCGGCTCGGGCCTCGGCAGCTCGATATCGGTCAGCGAGGCCGCATCCGAGATGGGAAGCGAGGTTTGGTATCCGACGGCGCGCATGGAACGATGTTCTCCGTGGTCGAGGGTGCAACATGCGCACGCGGACGGTGTCGGTAAAGCGACGGCCGCCTCCGCTTCACGAACGGAGGCAGCCCCTTGCCGCAAGCCGGTGCGAACGCCTTTTGTAGTGCAGGCCCGGCGTGCGGGGCGCGATCAGCGCGGCGTGTCGGCTACGGAGGGAACGGGATGCCCATCCATTTTTCATTCGACAACACCTATGCCCGCCTTCCCGCGCGGTTCCACGCCCGGGTCGACCCCACACGGGTGGCGGCACCCCGGCTGATTCGCCTGAATGCCGGTCTCGCCGACTGCCTCGGGCTCAATCCCGCCGAACTGTCGAGCGAGGAAGGCACGCAGATCCTCTCCGGCAACCGCTTGCCGGAAGACGCCCAGCCGATCGCCACGGCCTACGCGGGACACCAGTTCGGCGGCTTCGCGCCGCAATTGGGTGACGGGCGGGCGATCCTGCTCGGCGAAGTAGTCGGGCGCGACGGCGTCCGCCGGGACATCCAGTTGAAGGGCTCGGGCGAGACGCCGTTCTCCCGCCGCGGCGATGGCCGTGCGGCCCTCGGCCCGGTGCTGCGGGAATATGTGGTGAGCGAGGCCATGTGGGCGCTCGGCGTCCCGACCACGCGGGCGCTCGCGGCGGTGACGACTGGCGAAACCGTGGTGCGGGAAACCCTGCTGCCGGGCGCGGTCCTGGCCCGCGTCGCTTCCAGCCACATCCGGGTCGGCACGTTCCAGTACTTCGCCGCGCGCGGCGACACCGAGGGGGTCCGCCTGTTGGCGAACTACGTCATCGCGCGGCACTACCCGGAGGGGGCCGAGGCATCCAACCCGTTCCGGGCGCTGCTCGACGCGGTGGTGGCGCGGCAGGCGGACCTGATCTCCCGCTGGCTGCTCATCGGGTTCATTCATGGCGTGATGAACACGGACAACTGCTCGATCGCGGGCGAGACGATCGATTACGGCCCGTGCGCCTTCATGGACGCCTACGACCCGGCCGCCGTGTTCAGCTCGATCGACGAAGGCGGCCGCTACGCCTACGGCAATCAGCCGCGAATCGCGCAATGGAACCTGGCTCGCCTGGCGGAAACCCTGCTGCCGCTGTTGGCGGACGGCGAGGAGGCGGCGCTCGCCTCGGCGCACGAAGCCCTGGCGGCGTTCGGCCCGCGCTTCGAGGCCAGGTATTTCGGCGGCCTGCGCGGCAAGATCGGGCTTGCGACGGATTGGGAGGGCGACGACGCGCTGGCGCGCGACCTGCTTCGTCTAATGGCGGAGCAGGGCGCGGATTTCACGCTCACCTTCCGCGCGTTATCCGACATGGCCGGTGGCGAAGGCGAAGCGGCGGCCCGCGCGCTGTTCACTGACCTGGTCGCGTTCGACGCCTGGGCGGCGCGCTGGCGCGAGCGTATCGCGCGCGAACCCGGCGCGCCCGAGACGCATCGCGCCGCCATGCGGGCCGTCAACCCGGCCTTTATCCCGCGTAATCACCAGATCCAGGCCGTGATCGAGGCGGCGACCGACCGGAAGGACTACGCCCCGTTCGCCGATTTGCTCGCGGTGCTCTCGCGTCCCTACGAGGATCAGCCGGACCGCGAGCGCTATACGCTGCCGCCGAGGCCAGAGGAGCGGGTGCTGCAAACCTTCTGCGGCACCTGAGCAGGGTTCGCTTCCCGTCAGCTTGCTCGTCTTGCTGGAAAGGTAATTTCTGAAAATCGCGGTGAGCCCAACCAGAAGCTCTGCCTCCCGCCCGGCTATGCCAGGCGTCCGAGCGCGGCGGTGACGGTCTCCACTTCCGCATCCGTGAGTTCCGGGTACACGGGGACGCTCAGCACGGCGGCGGCGGCGGCCTCGCTTTCGCGGCAGCGCGCCGGGCCTAGCGCCGTCCGACCGTGATAGGCGGGCTGGCGATGCACCGGCAGCGTGTAGTGGACGGCGGTGCCGATTCCAGCCTCCCGCAACCGCGCCTGCGTCGCCGACCGGTCGGGCATACGCACCACGTACTGGTGGAACACGTGCGTGGCGCCCGCGCGACGAGCGGGCGGCCGTACGCCGGTTGCGGCCAGCGCGCGGTCGTACTCCGCCGCGATTGCTTGTCGCCGCGCGTTCGCCCGGTCGAGGTGCGCGAGCTTGACGCGTAGAATCGCCGCTTGCACCTCGTCGAGCCGACTGTTGACGCCGACCTCCTCGGATGCGGGCTGCCTGCGCCAGCCATACTGGCGCAGGGCGGCGACGCGCGAGGCAAGCCCGGCGTCATTCGTGGTCACCACGCCCGCGTCGCCGAGCGCGCCCAGGTTCTTGGTGGGATACAGGCTGAAGGCTGCGGCGGCGCCCCACGTCCCGAGCCGCTTTCCGTGCAGCGCGGCTCCGTGCGCCTGGCTCGCGTCCTCGATCATCGCCACGCCATGCCCGGCGCACATCGCGGCGATCGCGCGGAGGTCGGCGGCCCCCCCGTAAAGATGCACCGGGATCACCGCCCGGATCGGCGGCAGCCCGGCGGGCGGGTGGTCGAGCACGGCCGCGAGCTCGGCCGGGTCCAGCGTGTAATGCAGCGGGTCGATGTCGAGCAGCACGGGGACGGCGCCCGCCATCTCGATCGCGGCGACCGTGGCGACGGCGGTGTGCGAAACGGTCGCGACCGCCGAGCCCGGGCCGATCTCGAGTCCCCGCAGCGCCAGTGCCAGGGCATCCGTGCCGTTGCCGCAGCCGATCGCGTGCCCGCCGCCGAGCCACGCCGCGAACTCTTGCTCGAACGCCGCGACCTCCTGGCCCAGGATGAACCAGCCGGACCCGAGTACGCGCGCCACCGCGGCGTCGATCTCCGCCCGGAGCGCCCGGTAGCCGGCCCCGGGATTCGCGGGAGGGATCACCATGGCCGGCAGGTTCGCCGGTCTGCCGGAGCTGACCTGACCGGCCGTCTGGCCGTCGCCGAGAGGCCATAGACCGGCATCGCTCTCGGGTTATCGCCTTTAGTGGTGGTGCGCGTGATGCCCGTGGTGCTCGCAATGCGCGTGCTGCGTCGGGTTCTGGCGGGCGAGCGTGAACAGCCAGACGGCCAGCAGCCCGAAGGCGACGTTGAGCCAGAACGTATAGTTGAGCGAGAAATGGACCATCGCCGCTTGGACATCCGGACGGCGAGCCGGAATCCAGCCGAGGGCGTTGAACGCCACGTCCATAAGCAGCGCGGACAGCACCATTGTCGCGTAGAACACGGCGGCGATGTAGGCGGCCATCCTCCAGCCATAGTAGCGCCGGTACACGTCGAGCAACGGCAGCACGATCAGGTCGGCGTACAGGAAGGCGAGCACGCCGCCGAAGCTGACCCCCGCGCCCCAGAGCACGGCCGCCATCGGCACGTTGCCGATCGAGCAGACAAAGGAGATCACGGCGACCAGCGGCCCGAGCAGGGCGTTGGCGGGCACCTGCACCCAGGGGCTCGCTCCCTTTACGAACAACGCCTGCCACACCCCGTCGGGAACGAACACGGACAACGCGCCCGCAATGAGGAAGCCGAGCAGCAGGTCCTTCCACAGCATCGACCAATCCATCGCGAAGCTTTGCGCGACCCCCACCCACGTGTCGCGCCGGGACAATTTCTGCCACACGCTGCCTCCCTCGGCCGCCATGTCGCCGTGCTCGTGCCCATCGGTTTGTTCCGGATGCCGCCGCGCCGCTTCGACCAGGCGCGCCGGATAGGTCAGCCCCACCAGCACGCTCAGGATCAGCACGAGCACGACCCCGCCGATCCACTCGCCGGCCATGAACTGCCAGCCCATCAGGAGATAAAGGACAATCCCGAGCTCGACGACCAGGTTGGTGGACGCGAACAGGAAGGCGAGGCTCGGGATCAGCGCCGCCCCTTTCTTGAACAGCGTCCGGCTGACCGCGGCAGAGGCGTAGGAGCAGCTCGAGCTCGCCGCTCCCGCTGCGGTGGCGAGCGCGACGTCGCGCGGTCCGCCACGGCCAAGCGCCCGGCCCATGCCCTCCTTGGACACCACGGCCTGCAGTACGGCGGAGATGCCGAAGCCGAGCACCAAGCTCCAGCCCACCTGCCAGAACATGCCGAACGCCATCAGCAACGCTTGGCCAACGCGCGCCACCCATTCGGTCATCAGCTTGCTCCCTCGCGGTCTCGCGCCCGCCCAAAACCCGGTTCCGCGAGAACCCGATCGCTATATGGGCTCGCACTCACCCGCTGCTTGCCCTCACGTGTTCGTCATTCCGCGAACTGGGTATCCATGCCGATCGGATCGCACCCCGCCTTGTTCGATGAGATCCGCGTTTCGCGGGTATGACGACGGGGCTGCGACTGGATTCCGCTACAGGCGCGACGCGACTACGGGTGCAACGCGACTCTGTTCGCTCATTGTTCTTGACCGCTCCACCTTCGCCTGCAAAGGTCGTTTATGAACGGAAGAGGAACATGGCGATGCGGCCGCCCGCCGACATAGTTGTGCAACCCCGAACCGAGCGGGATGAGGGCGCGATCACCGCTCTGGCGACGGCCGGTGAGGTCGAGCTGCCCCCGATCGCCGCCACGCCTTCCTTGGCGCGCAAGGGCCGTGGCGCCACGCTCAACCCGAGCGTCCGGTTCGACCGGCGGCATGCGGCGCCCTTCGACGACGGATGGGAAACGCTGGCGGCCGAGTTCAGCGATCTGCCGCCCTTGCCGACCACGCTCACGCGCGACGCCTCGCGATCGGTGATCAGCTGGAACAACAGCCCCGATCTCGGCTTCGACCGCGCGGTGAACCCGTATCGCGGCTGCGAGCACGGCTGCATCTATTGCTACGCGCGGCCAACGCACGCCTACCTCGGCTACTCGCCGGGGCTCGACTTCGAAACCAAGCTGATCTTCAAGCCGGACGTGGCCGAGCTGCTCGAGGCGGCGCTGCGTAAGCCGGGCTACGTGGCGCGCACCCTTGCGCTCGGCTCGAACACCGACCCGTATCAGCCGGTGGAGCGGACCTTGAAGCTGACGCGCTCCGTGCTCGAGGTGCTGGAGCGGTTTAATCACCCGGTGAGCATTGTGACCAAGTCGGCCGGCGTGCTGCGCGATCTCGACATCCTTCGACGGCTTTCCGAGCGGCGGCTGGTGCGCGTTTATGTATCGGTGACCACGCTAGAGGCCGGAATCGCGCGCCGGATGGAGCCGCGCGCCGCGACCCCCGCGCGCCGGTTGCAAGCGGTCGCGGAGCTGGCGCGCGCCGGCGTGCCGGTGGGCGTGCTGGCAGCTCCCATGATCCCGGGGCTGAACGATTGCGAGATGGAGAAAATCCTCGAAGCCTGCTCGCGGGCGGGCGCGCGCCACGCCGGCTATGTGCTGTTGCGGCTGCCGCACGAGTTGCGCGAGATGTTCGAGGCATGGCTCGCGACGCAGTTTCCCGATCGCGCCAAGCACGTCTTGAGCCTGATCCGGCAAACCCGCGCTGGGTCGCTGAACGATTCCCGGTTTCACCACCGCTTTGGCGGCAATGGCGTCTACGCGGATCTGCTGCTTCGGCGCTTCACCCGGGCGGCGCGGGAATGGGGCCTTGACGAAAGCCGCGAGGGGCTGGACGCGATGAGCTTCGCGGTTCCCGGGGCGTCCGCCGCTTCCGACCGGCAGATGTCGCTTTTCTGATCCCGTCGCTCCTCGCCGGCGAGTCGTCGCCGAGGATGGCCCACGCCGGCGCGTGATCGCTCGCCTCCGGCTCGCCGCGCACATCTTTGTCGACGCCCGCATCGAGCAGCCGGCCCGCGAGCGACGGGCTCAGCAGAATGTGATCGAGCCGAAGGCCCGCGTCGCGCGCCCAGCGGTCCCGCAGGTAGGTCCAGAAAGTGTAAACGGGGCCGACCGGGTGGCGGGCGCGGATCGCGTCGGTCCAGCCCGCATCGAGCAGGCGCCGGAACGCCGCGCGGCTTTGCGGCTGAAGCAGCGCGTTCTTTCCCCAGGACTTGGACGGGTAGATGTCGACGTCGGTCGGCACGACGTTGTAATCCCCGGCAAGCACGACGGGCAGGTCGGTCGCGCGCAACTCGGCCGCGTAGGCGATCAAGCGCTCGAACCAGGCGAGCTTGTAGTCGAATTTCGGCCCGGGCTGCGGGTTGCCGTTGGGCAGATAGATCGAGCCCACCAGCACGCCTCCGACCGCGGCTTCGATGTAGCGGCTTTGCCCGTCCGACGGGTCGCCCGGCAGGCGGCGGCGGGTCGGGACGGGCTCGGCGCCGCGCGCGAGGATGGCCACACCGTTCCAGCTCCGTTGCCCCTGCCAGACCGCGCCGTAGCCGGCGTCGCGGATGGCTGCGGCGGGGAACGCCTGATCCGTCGCCTTGAGTTCCTGCAAGCAGACCACGTCGGGTGTCGACGCCCGCAACCATGCGAGCAGGTTGGGCAAGCGGCGGTTGACGTCGTTGATGTTGAAAGTGGCAATCTTCAAACCAGGCGGTCGCTCCGCGCGTGCATCGGCATCGCCACGTCGCGCCCCGTCATGGCCGGGCCGGTTCTGGCTTGCCCAGGCCCGTGAACGGCGTCCGGCGGGCGTTCTCGATCAACTCGTTGATCTTGTCGAGGACGTCGTGGTCCGTCTTGGACCAGCCGACGTGCTCTTCCAGCCTCATCCATGTAGTGGGCGAGATACTGTCGCAGGTCGGTGTAGGATACGCGGGTCATGTTCGCCTCCACAAGCCGGCGCGACGTACAACACCGTCCCTTCTGTGCGGCAAGCTGTACGCCTACTCCGGTCGCCGGAGTAACGCTCGCCGCCGTAACCTTTTAGGGTAACTCCAGCCCGAACGGCCGCAGAGGTCCGTTATCCCAGGGTAGGCGGTAGTTGCGCTCGCGAGCCGCCCAGCCCATGCATGAGATGGCCCGCCGGGTCCAGCGCGACAGGATGGCGGAGGCGAGCGGATGCGCTCGCCATCCTCGCCGGCGCTGCGTTCCCGCAGCCGGCTCGCCGCACCGGTAAAGGCGTCGGCCGATGTTTCTGTTCCCTGCCGCTTGAAGGTAAGCTGATGTTAACATTTACCCTCCACTTAGCCAATGCTGACTAGTCGATCTAAGCGCAATGGCATCAGGCAGTTCTTGCTCGTGTGGAGCGTGATTCAGCATGTCGACTCGGTCCCTATACGCCAAATGCTACAAGGCATTGGGGCGCCGGCTCATGCTTCGAGCTGCGCTGCTTGTTGCCGGACTCATGACTTGTTGTATCGCCGAAGCCCAGGGGCGGCCCGAGGCGATCAACGATACTGTTCCCGGACAGATCGTTGACGCTTACGACAAGTTGTTCGGGGGTCCGCGTTCCGGAGAGCGCGCCGTTCATGCAAACGGCATCGTGTGTGAGGGGGTGTTTACTCCCGCGCCCGCCGCGGCCAACCTAAGCCGAGCCGAGCACCTGAAAGGACCTGACGTCCCGGTGCTTGTTCGCTTTTCCAACCGCGCTTCGATCCCGGGCCTGCCCGACGGAAGCCCGGCCGCCAGTCCGCGCGGCCTCGCCATCAAGTTTTTCTTGCTGGACGGCAGCACAACTGACGTCTTGGCACATTCCTATAACGGCTTCCCGGCAAGCACGCCGTCGGAGTTCCTAGCTTTCTTGCGCGCAGCTGCCGACCCAGTAACGCTTGAAAAGTTCGCATCTGGTCACCCCGCCGCGCGCGCATTCCTCCGTGCCCCAAAGCCGACCCCGGCCAGCTATGGAAGCGAGAGTTACTTCGGCGTCAGTGCGTTCCGCTTCACCAATGCCCTTGGCGTCTCACGATATGGCCGGTATCGCATTGTCCCTGTGGCCGGCGTTTCCCATCTCTCAACGGAACAATTGGCCAAACAAGCTTCAGCCTTCCTGGTTAGCAGGCTCAAGGACCAGCTCCAGCAAGCTCCCGTCTTGTTCCGAGTGATGGTCCAGCTAGCCAGTGAAAGCGATCAAGTGACGGATGGCGCCGTCCTATGGCCAGAGGACCGGCCAATTGTCCAACTGGGAACCCTCAGCATACGCGCCCTCGTCAACGCTGACGATCCCCGGCAGGCGGATCTGGGCTTTGTGCCTACGAACCTGGTCGACGGAATCGATCCAAGTTCGGACCCTATGCTGCTAGCGCGCACCCAGGCGTATAGCGTTTCTTATGTTCGCCGCCTCCGTCCCCAGTAGCTCAACGCGGGGCTCCCCATTACGGTAGCGACCGTCACAGGGTGCTCGCTTTCTTTGAAACCTTGATCCAACACTGATGGCAGCTGGCTAGTGAACAGTTTCATCCGGTATCGGCGCGACCGCCTGCAGGTGGTGCCGAACTCTACCGAACGCCAAGGCATCGCTGCTCGCGCGAAAACGCGATTCGCCGGATTTGGCGCGATCCGTCGTTGCCAGAACGTCGCGCGGCGAAACCGCCGAGCGCGCGCGTACATGGTCTGGCGTTGCGCGACGAACTCTTGTGCCGCCCGGGACAGATCGGCCGTATACTGGGCAGCCGGCGCATGGTCTCCTTGCCGGTACGACCCTGCGAGTACGCGTACTCGCCAGCGGCATCGATCACGCGCCTAGCTGGGTGCTTCGCACACGCGCGTTGGCGCGCGGCCTACATCAGGAACACGCCCTTGCCCTCGGTCTGGCGGTCGAAGATGCGATACGCTTCGGCGGCCTGATCGAGCTTCCATCGGTGGGTGAACAGCTTGTCCACGTCGATCTTGCGATCCACGATGAATCGCGCGCATTCCTCCTGCCCTATCGAGGAGAATGTCCAGGACGCAACAATCGTGACCTGCCGCCGCAGCATGTCCGGGCTCACGTCGATGGTCACGTCGCCGCCTTCGCCGACGAAGCAGCACGTGCCCCACACCTTGACGGCGCGCACCGCCGCGATGCGCGCGGCGGGCGAGGCGGACGTGTCGAGCGTGAGGTCGGCGCCGCGCCCATGTGTGAGATCCCGAATGGCGGCCACCGGGTCGTTGGATCCCGGATTGACCACATCATCGGCGCCGAACTCGGTCGCGCGTTCGAGCCGATCAGGGCTGATATCGAGGGCGATGACACGGGCGCCCATCGCCTTGGCGAGTTGCGTCGCCGACAGCCCGACCGGCCCTTGGCCGAAGATGGCGATCGTGTCGTTGCCGGACAGGTTGATCCGCCGGAGCGCCCCGTAGGCGGTGCCGGTTCCGCAGGCGATCGCCGCACCCGCCTCGAACGACAACTGGTCGGCCAAGGTGACGAGCGTGTTGGCGGGCACCCGCATCAGCGGCGCGTGGCCGCCGTCGCTGTTGTTGCCATACACTTTCACCGGCACGTTCTGGCACAATTGCTGCCATCCGGCGCGGCAATGCTCGCACGTGGTGCAGCCCTGGTAGTGGTGGACCATCACGCGCTGGCCGACCTTAGCCCGCGCCGGGCTCACCGCCGCGCCGACGGCAGCGACGACGCCGCAGGGCTCGTGCCCGACGATCACCGGCCGGTCCGGCATCGGCAACCCGGTCGCCTGCGTCGCACCTTTCGGCCGTCGGTACTGGTGGAGGTCGCTGCCGCACATGCCCGAGGCCTTCATCTCCAGCACGACGTCGTGCGGTCCGGGCGTCGGGTCGGGAAACTCCAGCAACTCGAGTTCGCGGTCGCCAAGGAAGGCCACGCCCCGCATCATCTCTCTCCCCCATCGGACCTTGCTTGACGCTGCCGCGCCGGCTCAATTAGCGTCGCCCGCCGTCCATAAATCAAGCCCAACACGAGGGAGACGAGATGCTCCGGACCACACGACGCGCCCTGTTCGGCGGGGCCGCCGCGTTTACCATCCTGCCCACCCGCGCTCGGGCGTAAAACGCGCCGGGGGTGACGGATTCGGAGATCCTGTTCGGGCAAACCATGCCGTATAGCGGCCCCGCTTCGTCCTACGGGACGATCGGCCGCTCGCAAGCCAACTACTTCAAGATGATCAACGAAACGGGCGGCATAGACGGGCGCAAGCTCAACTTCCGGAGCCTCGACGACGGCTACGCGCCGCCCCGCACCGTGGAACTCACCCGGCGGCTGGTGGAGCAGGACCAGGTCGCGTTCATCTTCGGCCCGCTCGGCACGCCGACCAACAACGCCACCCGCAAATACCTCAACGAGCGCAAGGTGCCGACCCTGTTCCTCGCGACCGGGGCAACCCAGTTCGGCGACCGCGACAAGTTCCCGTGGACGATGGGATGGCAGCCCACCTACCAAACCGAGGGGCACATCTACGCCAAGCACATCCTTTCCGCCGCTCCCGACGCCAAGATCGCCGTGCTGTATCAGAACGACGATTCGGGGAAGGACTACTACAAGGGCATCCGCGACGGGCTCGGCGACCGGGCCGACAAGATGATCGTCGGCACCAGCACCTACGAGGTTTCCGATCCAACCATCGACAGCCAACTCGTCAGCCTCAAAGGCTCCGGCGCCGACGTCCTTTTCCAGACCGGCGTGCCGAAATACGTCGCGATGGGCGTGCGCAAGGTTTACGATATCGATTGGCGCCCGCGCATATTCATTGTGTCCAGCACCGGGTCGTCCGTCGCCACCGGCATCAACCCGGCCGGGCCGGAAAAGGCCGTCGGCATCATCAGCACGACCTACATCAAGGACCCGACGGATGCGCAATGGGCAAATGACACGGGTTTCCAGGGCTGGCTCGACTGGATGAAGCGCTATTATTCCAGCGGTGATCTCAAGGACGCAAACAACGCCTACGGCTACTGCACCGCCCAAAGTCTTGTTCAGGTGTTGAAACAATGCGAGAAAGACTTGTCGCGCGAGAACATCATGCGGCAAGCGGCCAGCCTTGACCTGGAGCTGCCGATGCTGCAGCCCGGCATCCGCGTTAAAACCAGCCCGAGCGACTACTATCCGGTGAAGCAGATGCGGCTGGTCAAATTTGACGGCAAGACGTGGGTGCCGTTCGGAGACGCGATCACCGGTTAGCCGCAGGACGGTTCACCGGCTGCCAAGACGGCAGCAAGTGGAGCGCGTCGGTGTTTGAGGCAGGCTAACGGTTGTGCGCTTTGATCCCGTCGAGCACCGCCCTGTTCAGGAGGTTGCCCGGGGTCGCTAGCGCAACGGCGATGTCGAAATGGTTGTTGCCGGGCATAGCGATCTCATCCCCCGCGTTGCCCGCCGCGCGCCAAGTGCGAAGGTACTCGGCCGTTTGCCGGCGGCAATACGCCGTTTACCGCCCCCCCGCGGCCCCGACCAGCTTGGGCGGGCGTGCGCGGGGGATTGAATGCACCGGGCTGTTGCGCCCGGCCGACGCCTCATCCAAGCGCAGCCACTCGTTCTGCGAAACGTACCGAAGCGGTTCGAGGTCAAACAACCCGCTTAGTGCGACTGCCGTTGCGATCGGGCTCGCCGGTATTGCCCAATCCGCCGTCCAGCCCGGCGCCAGCAACATGCCGACCAGTTGGCCCCCGGCGGACGACCCGCCGATGTGCAGCCGCTTAGGGTCGAAGCCATGGTCGCGGGCGTGATGGAACAGCCACGCGAGCGCAGCGCGTACCTGCCGGACGATCTCGTCGAGTGTTACGGCGGGAGCCAGCGAGTAGTTCACCACGACGACGGACACGCCTCGGGGCACCAGCCCGTCAACGACGAACGCATTGTCGTCCTTGGAGAGCGCGCGCCAGTAGCCGCCATGAAGCCAAACAAAGACCGGGCTGCCCACGCCGGCGGGGTATAGATCGAGCGTCTCGCCCGAACGCTGGTCGTACACAAGCCCTACCCGCCGCTCATACTTGGCGACCGCCGTTTGGCTAAGGCGCACGTACGTGGCGTATTCGGCGTCGAAATCGGCAACGCTCGCGCGGGCATTGTATTCCCGCTCCAACGTGGCCGCATCCATGCCGCGATAAAGCGCCGGCATTTTTCAGGCGCCCGGAACCGAGCCCGGCGGCAGGAACTCGACCTCGCACGCGGCGGAGCGGCGGACGACCTCCTCCGGATCGGTCAAATCGTGAAGCTGGTCGAACAGCTCCTTGAGCTTGCCGCCTGGGCTGACCCAAAACAGCGACCGATTCGGCCGATCCGTCTTGTTGTAGTAGGCGTGCGGCTTGCCCATCGGCAGGCAGGCGAGATCGCCCTTGGCCGCCTGCGACCATCGGCCGTCCAAGTAAAGGTCAAAGGTGCCTTCGAGGACATAAATGAACTCGTCCTGGTTGGGATGGATGTGCGGCGGCACGAACGTGCCCGGCGGGTCAAGCGTCTCGAACGCGAAGGCGCTGCCGCAATCGGCCTTGAACCAATAGGTGTGGCCGAGGATGTTCCACGCGGTCCCGCTCTTGGCGGCGCCAGACTTCGTGATCGCTGCAGGTAGCGGCTTGTCCGTGCTCATCACATTCACCGTTGTGGGCTTTTGCTTCGCGGCCGGTCGATCGGTTGGCTTGCGACCGGAACAATGCATCCAATGCGGTCCGCTGGCTATTCGCGCTCGCTACGATTCGGGGGCTGGGGCAGCAAAGCCCGCCATCGCCGCGTAGCCGCCGCTGATCGCGGTCAGCTCCTTCGGATGGATCACGTCTTCCAGCCGCTCGAACCCGTTCGGCGCTCGTTCGCTTACCGCATCCACGACCCGCTCCGGCCCCCCGCGCCGGTTGCTGAGCACGATCTCCTCGGTTTTTGGGCGGCGGTCCGCCTCGTAGGCCAGCAATGCGTTGGTTGGCGGCAGCTCGGCCAGCGATCGCGCCAGGGAGCAAGCATCCAGCACGGCTCGAGAGGCGCCGCATCGGGTCAAGCTGCACAGCACAAACCCGCTCGAACGCCTGAACGGCGAGATCAAGCGGCGCGGCGACGTTGTCGGCATCTTCCCCAACGAGGTCGCCGTGACCAGGCTGATCGGCGCGCTGCTGCTCGAACAGAACGACGAATGGGCCGTAACAGCGCGCCCGCTACATGAGCCTGGAAACCATCGCCCCGCCGAGCGATGATCCAGATGTCAGCCTGCCGCTCCTGGCGGCCTGATCGAGGAGCTCAACCCTGCACTGATGCAGCCGCTCCTACACCACGCGGCGGGGCACGATCCTGCCTGCCACAAGCCGGCCTGAGAAAGCGCGATCTCGAGCCCGTGTGGAATGGGACGGCGCATTGACGTGAGGCTGTCCGCCGCCGATCGTTCGATGCAGCGGAGGACGCGGGCATGTCGGCCTCGGAAACAACCGATCAACGGAAAAGCGAAAAGCCCAGACCCCACCGAGCCTGCATGGACGACAACGCGCGGGCGATCGTCCACTACTGGATGGACGTGGAAACGCTGTCCTGCCCTGCGGTGCCGGAAGACAGTCGAGCGCCGCGCAAGAGGACATGGCACCTTGAATGGCCCAGAGAACGGAACTCTGAGGGCCCGCTCGACTGGACGATGGGCGTCGCCGAGGGCGCGCCGGAGACTGTGTCGAACCTGGTGTATCTCGGCCTCTTCTCCGAAACCGAGGCCATTGCCGGTATAGCCAAAATCCTGGAGGTCGACGACGACCCCAGATTCGATGTCCCATCGAGGAGGCTCTGCTATCTCGCGTGTTTTTCCGTGGATCGGGCGGGACGACCGAGTCCCCGGAGCCTCGACGTGTCTCCGTTCGCTCTGCGTTATGAAACGCTGGCCCGCGGTGTCGAGCCGGATTTCGAGGCCATGGCGGAACGTCGAGACGACCTGTGCAGCGCCTTCGACGCATGGATCGCCGAGGACGGCATTCGCCCGGGGTCGATGACTCGGGCCTCGCTCCGCGCTGCAAGGAGCTGGCTGATCGAGCAATTGCGAGCCACCCCGAAGCAGCATCTTCGCAAGCTGGTGGCCGTGACGCACGCCCGCCTTGAACCTTCCGACGAGCCGCCATTGCCCCAGCCCGGGAGCTGGGTGCTTCCGGACCTGCAAAATGTTCACCGTGCGCTCGCCCAAGGCGAGGCTATTTCGCCTCCGCTCTCAAGCTACCTTATGGCGGAGAATTTTTGCGAGGCGGACCGGCGAGACGCCGACAACAAGGAGGTGATCCGGGACCTGCTTGCGCCCCGCCGTCTTCCGCTCGGCAAATGGCCATCACGAGGCCCTGGCGGAACCGCCCTCGCCTTCCGTCAGCAGATGGCTGTCAACGCTTCCACCGCCATGCGGGCGGGCGGGATGTTCAGCGTCAATGGCCCACCCGGCACGGGAAAGACAACCTTGTTGAGGGACGTCATCGCCGACGCGATCGTCAACCGGGCGCAGTTCCTCGCGGAACTCGCCAGCCCAGATGAGGCTTTCGGACCGGCGGTTAGCGTCGAGGGCGGCCGCATCAAGGCGGTGATCCACCCACTGAAGGAAGACCTTCGCGCGGCGGGCATCCTCGTTGCTTCGAGCAACAATACGGCCGTCGAGAACATCACGGCCTCGCTCAAGGAGATCTCGGAAGTCTATCGCGCGGATGAGGCGCTGCTCGGGCGCGCAGGCTTCGGACGAGCGGTAGCCGAGAAGCTACTAGGCGAAGCGAAGGCGCGGCCTTGGGCGATGCTGTCCGCCTCGTTAGGAAACAGGAACAACGTCTCCTCATTCCTGAAGCACTACTGGACATCTTGCGACCAGGAACCCCGAACGAACGTGGTGCTACCCGAGACCACGACGATCTCCAAATCGCGCAAGGGCAACGACATGGAGACGGCGGAGGCCAGGCAAGACGATGCCAGCATCCGGCTCATCGCCATGAACCGGATGCTAGGAAAGCTCGCACTCCTCGCGCGGTCGGCGCGGGGCAGGCCGGTGACGGTGTGGGGTAAGCGAGGCGAGGATAATGTCTTCTTTGTCAACGAGACCCAGGTGGGCGGTGTTCTGGGGGAGCTAATGTCCTCCGGCCAACCCGGCTGGCAGGAGGCCAGACTGAACTTTCTTGCCGCGTTGGCCGATTCGCGGTCCTTACTGGACGCGACGGCCGTGATTGCGGAGGGCGACGCGACGCTGGCCCGGTGCCGCGATCAGGCGCGGGCAGCCAAAGCGAGCATCGAGGCTGCGACGTGCGACGTTAAATCGATCCGGGAGAAGCTCGCCGAGCTCGTCAGGTGTAAGTCCGACAAGCAGGCTGAGGCCGCGCTGAGGCTCGGGACGTTCGAACAGCACCGTCTCCAGCGGCCGAGCATGCTCGCGGCGCTGTTCGCGCGTGAGGCGCGGACGCAGTGGCGGCGGCGCGCGAAGGAGCTTTCCATCGCGCTCGACCGTATTCATTCCGACATCAATGGGATCGTGACAAACGAGGAAGCCGCACGGGGCGAGTTAGCGCGTGCCGTGATCGCCGAAGCGGCGGCCGAGGCAGCGGAGGTGTTGGCGGAACAAGGGCGAACGGAGGCCGAGAGCGCAATCGGGGCGGCTCGCAGCCGCTTCCAAACCCCACTCCTCGAGTTCGCGGAGTTCTGGAGCTTCCCGCCGGATCAGCGCGAGATGGCGCTGCCCTGGGTGACCGAGGAGTTGGACTTGGCGCGTGAGCGGGTCTTTTTCGCGGCCATGGCGCTGCACGGTGCGTTCCTGCGCGCGAGCCGGGACAAGATCCTCGGCAACCTCCGTGTCTTCTGCGAAGCCCTCGATGGCGACCGGGATGCCATGATTGTCCGGTCGCGCTCCGGTGCGGATTTATGGGGTACGTTCTTCCTGACCGTGCCGGTGGTCTCCAGTACCTTCGCCTCGGTGGCCCGAATGTTCGGGGATGCTCTGCCAGAAAGTACGATCGGGCTGCTCCTCATTGACGAGGCAGGGCAGGCTTCCCCGCAGCAGGCTGTCGGAGCGCTGATGCGAGCCCGCCGTGCGTTGGTGGTGGGCGACCCGAAACAGGTCGAGCCCGTCATCACCACGCCGATAGGCGTCTCACGCATCCTCCGCGAAGTTCACGGCGTAAAGAATGCCGACTTCGACGTTCGCATGGCCTCCGCGCAGACGCTGGCGGACCGGAGAAACATGATCGGCGCGATGTTGGGCGAGGCGCACCAAAAGGTCTGGGTAGGGTCGCCGCTCCGCGTCCACCGCCGATGCTCCGACCCCATGTTCAGCATCAGCAACGCCATCTCCTACGGGCGCACCATGGTGCAGGGAAAGGCGCCACCCGATCCATCCCGCTGGTCCGGGGAGATACCTCGCTGGGGGCCAGGCGGACATCCAAGCGCTTGGTTCGATATCGCACCAGGGCCTGATCGTGAGGGCCATTGGTGCGAGACCCACGGCCGGTTGGTCGCGGACATGCTGCTTGCGATGGTCGAGGACAAGCGCAAGGCCGAAAGCCAGAGGGATGAAAAGGGCCGCCCTCTCCGAGATCTGTTCCTGGTCGGTGGAATGCCGAACGCCTTCGTGATATCGCCTTTCCGCGGCGTGGTGAACGCACTTAGAGAACTGCTGCTGCGCGATGAGTATGTCGGGCGATTCGGGCGCGCCGACCCGGCGATCACGAGGGACGTGCTCACCGAATTTGCCGGAACCACGAGGAAGCCGGCCAAGGTCGGGACTGTCCACGCCGTTCAAGGCAAGGAGGCGCCAACGGTCATGCTCCTGCTGGGCGGAAACGTCGGCAGCAGCGGAGCGGTGAAGTGGGCTGGCTCGGCGCCGAACCTCTTGAACGTAGCCGCGACGCGCGCCCAGTCGCGACTCTATGTCGTGGGCCCGCACGCCATGTGGACGACGCAGAGAAGTTTCGCCGTGGCCGCACCCGGAGGCGAGGAGGAGAGCGATAAGACGCTCCCCGTCCGAGCCATCCCGGACTTCGTTGCCCGGATCCAAGACCCGGAACGCCTGAGGAGGATCGACACGCTCGAGGGACACTTGGCGCTGCTCTCACGCTGCCTTGTGACTGCGGAGCGGGCAGTGGCCATATGTTCCCCGTATCTCGCTATCCGAGCGTTGAAGCATTCCAACTGCGACGTGCCGAGATTGGTGGGCGAGGCTGTGGCGCGAAATGTCAGGGTGACGATCTACACCGACGCTTCCCAGGATACGAAGGGCGCAAGCAACAGCGCCGCCGCCATAATCAGTTTGCGGCAGTCCGGAGCCGAGGTCGTCACCCTTCGCAACGTGCACTCCAAGATCGTCTGCGTCGACAATCGGGAGATCTGCGAGGGTTCCTTCAACTGGCTCTCCGCTTCACGCGATCCGAGTAGCAAGTACGCTCGTTACGAGAGTACCTTCCACTACTCTGGAGAAATAGCTCCGCGACTGGTCGCCGAAGCCCTGTACGCGCTGGACGCGCTGCGCACTGGCTTGTCCGGCCGCGAGACAATTCCAACGGCGCCGGCGCGTGCCCCTGATGCTTCGAAAGCAGCAGAACTACCCTAACTTCAGAGCGCGCCGATTTTCGCTTGAGCGCGTCAGCCCCGTATGAACTTGCAGCCCGTCTCCGCCACCGGGCGCACGGCTTCCGGGCCCGGCGTGGTGGCGACGAGCTTGTAATAGTCCCACGGATACTTCACCTCCTCGGGCTTCTTGATTTCGAACAAGTAGGCCGGGAACACCCCGCGCCCGTTGGGGCCGATGCTCCCCTTGCCGAACGCGTCATCCTCCGTGGGCATCGCCTTCATTCGCGCGACCGTCGCCGCGCCGCTCTTCTTGGCCTCCGCCGCGCCCATCGCCTTCACGGTCTTGAGGTAGTGCAGCACGCTCGAGTAGCTGCTCGCCTGCGCCTGGTTCGGGTAGTTGGCAGGCGTCCGCGCGACCACCTTCTTGGCGAAGCGCCTCGTGCCGTCGTTCATGTCCCAATAGAACGATTCGGAGCCGACCAGACCTTGCGCGATGCGCGGCGTCAGGGCGTGGATGTTCTGGATGAACAGCAGCAGCGGCGCGATCCGCATCTGCCGATTGAGGCCGAACTCATAGGCCTGCTTGATCGCGTTCTCCGAATCGAGCCCGGCGTTGGCGAGGCCGAGCACCTTGGCCCCGCTTGCCGCAGCCTGTTGAAGAAACGCCGAGAAGTCCGTCGTGTCCGGGAACGGGTAGCGGATTGCGCCGAGGCTCTTGCCGCCGCCCTTCTCGACAGTTTGACGCGTGAGGTCCTCGAGAGAGTGGCCGAACGCGTAATCGGCGGTGACGAAGAACCAAGTGTCGCCGCCACTCTTCACCATGGCGCCGCCGGTGGATTTCGCGCACTCATAGGTGTCGAAGCTCCACACGATGGTGGTCGGCTGGCACTGCTCGCCCGTTAAAGAGGCGACCGTCGCGCTTGCGTCGAGGAGGATGCGGTCCTTCTCGTGGCAAACCTCGGCTACCGCGAGGGCGACCGACGAGGTGGGCACGTCCGCGATCACGTCGACGCCGTCATCGAGCGCCTGTCGAGCGAGCGACGCGCCGACGTCGGGCTTGTTCTGGTGATCGGCGCTGGTTATTTCGACATCGAAGCTGATGCCGCCCCCCGTGATCTCGTCGGCGGCGATCTGCGACGCTGCCACCGAGGTCGGGCCGGTGGTGTCGCGATAGGTGCCGGACAGATCGGTCAATACCAGGATTCGTATCTTGGGCCGGCCCTGAGCACGCGGGCGCGCCGCGGGCAGGGTCATCGCTCCGACAGCGGAACCGAGCAGAGCCCGGCGCGAGATCGTCATAGGACGGCGTGCTCCCAATCAGGCTGACTGTCTCGGCAGCCTTATATCGAGCGATAGCATGAGGCACACAGCTTGTCAGCGCGGGCAACCCTGCGCGAGATCAGTGCGCGTCCGCCCAGCTCCGGCCATGCCCGGTTTCCACAACGAGGGGCACCGAGAGCGAGGCGGCCGCCTGCATCACCTCCCGCGCAACAACGGCAAGATCGGCGGCTTCGGCTTCGCGCGCCTCGAACAGAAGTTCGTCATGCACCTGGAGCAACAAGCGGGCCTGCAGCCCGGCCCGGCGTAGCGCTGACGGCAGCCGCACCATGGCGCGCTTGATCACGTCGGCCGCCCCGCCCTGCAATGGCGCGTTGATCGCCTGCCGCTCGGCGTAACCGCGCCGTGCCGGGTTGCGGTCTGCGATGCCGCCGATCCAGCAGCGCCGTCCGAATGGTGTGACCACGTAGCCGGCGATGCGCGCCTCTTCCTTGGTGCGTTCCATGTAGGCGCGGATGCCCGGGTACCGGGCGAAGTAGGCGTCGATGTAGCTGCGCGCCTCGCCGGCCGGAATGCCGAGCTGGCGGCCGAGGCCGAACGGGCTGATGCCGTAGATGATGCCGAAGTTTATCGCCTTGGCCCGCCGTCGCGTTTCGCGGTCCATGCCCTCGATTGGCAAGCCGAATACCTCGGCGGCGGTGCGCACGTGGATGTCCTCGCCGCGCGCGAAGCTGTCGCGCAGCTGCGGGATTTCGGCGACATGGGCGAGCAGCCGCAACTCGATCTGCGAATAGTCGCAGCTCACCAGCAGGTGCCCGGGCTGGGCGATGAACGCGCGGCGGATGCGGCTGCCCTCGTCGGTGCGGATCGGGATGTTTTGCAGGTTGGGGTCGATGGACGACAGCCGCCCGGTGCTCGCGATCGTCATCGCGAACCGGGTGTGGATGCGGCCCGTTTCGGGGTGGATCTGGTCCACCAGCGCGTCGGCATAGGTTGATTTCAGCTTGGACAACTGCCGCCATTCCATGATCCGCGCCGGCAGCTCGTGCCCCTGTTCGGCCAGCCCCTGCAGCACGGCGGCGTCGGTGCCCCAGGCGCCCGTCTTCATGCGCCGGCCGCCCGGCAGCTTCATCTCGTCGAACAGCACCTCGCCCAACTGCTTGGTGCTGCCCAGGTTGAACGGCCGGCCGGCCAGCGCGTGGATCTCCTGCTCCATGCTCGCCATGCGCTGCTCGAAATCGGCCGACATGCGGCGAAGGTCGTCGGCGTCCACCTTGATGCCGGCGCGCTCCATGTCGAGCAGCACCGGGACGAGCCGACGCTCGACCTGCTCGTAGAGTGCGAGGGCTCCGCTCGCCCGCAAGCGCGGCCGGAGCGTGACCCAGAGCCGGATGGCGAGGTCGGCCGCCTCCGCCGCGTGGCATGCCGCGCGGGCGACCGGAACCTGCGCCAGCGGCACCCGCGCGCGCCCGGTTCCCGTCACGGCGTCGAGCCCGGCCGGATGGTGATCGAGATGCAGCGCCGCCAGCTCCCCGAGCTCGTGGCCGTGCAGCCCCGCTTCCTGCGCGTAGGAGATCAGGGTCGCGTCGTCCACCGGTGCGCCGAGCGGGAAGCCGGCGCGGGCCATCACGGAAACGTCGAACTTGGCGTCGCCGCAGACTTTCAGCACGTGCGGGTCGGTGAGCAGCGGCGCGAGCGCGGCGATCGCCTCGGCGAGATCGAATTGCGGCTCCAGGGTCTCGTGCCCGAGCGGCAGATAGGCGGCGCGGCCCGGCGCGGTCGCGACCCCGATGCCGATCAAGCGCGCCCGCGTCGCGTCCGGGCTGTCGGCGAGCGCGCTCAATGCGAGGATCCCGCCGCGTGCGGCGTCCGCGAGCCAGGGCGCCAGAGCGTCAACGGTTGTGACGGCAGCATACGGCCCGAAGGCGTCGTGCGGGTGCTCGGCTTCGATCTCGAGCGGCTTGTGGGCGTCGATCGGCTGTTGCGGCCGGTCCTCCCGCCGCGCCCCCGCGACCGGAGTCCCGGCATCCTCGAGCCCCATGCGCGCGATCGTCGACCGAAACCCCATGGCGGCGAGCCAGCCGCCGAGCTTGGCGCGGTCCGGGGTCCGCGCCAGGAGGTCCTCGACCGGAACCGGCAACGGCGCGTCGTCCCGCAAAGTGACCAACCGGCGGGAGAGCCGTGCCGCGTCCGCGTGGGCGATCAACGCTTCGCGGCGCTTCGAGGGCTTCATCGCCGGGGCGGCGGCCAGGATGGTCTCGAGATCGCCGAATTCGGCGAGAAGTTGGGCGGCGTTCTTGGGGCCGATGCCGGGCACGCCGGGCACGTTGTCGACGCTGTCGCCCATCAGCGCTTGCACGTCGATCAGCTTCTCCGGCATCACGCCGAACTTTTCCATCACCTCCGCCGCGCCGATCGGCTTCTGCTTGATCGGGTCGAGCATCCCGATGCCGGGCCGGATCAGCTGCATCAGATCCTTGTCGGACGAAACGATTGTCGCCGCCCCGCCGCGCGCGGTGACGTCGCGGCAATAGGCGGCGATCAGATCGTCAGCCTCCCAGCCTTCGAGCTCGATCGCCGGCACGCCGAACGCCGCCGTCGCGTCCCGCACCAGCGCGAACTGCGGCTTGAGCTCGTCGGGCGGTTCCGTGCGGTTCGCCTTGTAGGAGTCGTAGAGGTCGTTGCGGAACGTGACGCTGCCGGCGTCGAACACCACGGCGATGTGCGTCCCGACATGCTCCTTCAAGAGCTTGGCCAGCATGTTGGTGAAGCCGAACACTGCGTTCACCGGCGCGCCGTCCCGGCGCGTCATCGGCGGCAGCGCGTGGAAGGCGCGGAAGATGAACCCCGAGCCATCGATCAGGATGAGGTGGAGAGCGGCGCTCGCTTGGCTCTCGGCCCGGGCAGCCTCAGTGTTCATCGCCTCGGCCGGCGTCCTCGTTGAGCACGTACAGCCGCGAGCAATACGGGCACATGACCTGCTGCTCGACGATGCGGAGGAAAACGCGCGGATGGCCGAGCGCGCCAACCCCGCCGTCGCACGCGACGACGCGGTCGCCCACGTGGATGATCTCGGTCGGCGTTGGGATTTGAGCGACGTCGGGCATGCGGATCGTTATGGCGGAAACAGCGGCCGGATGATAGCGAGGGCGCTTCTGCTTTCAACGTGGGCGAAGGCCCGATGCCGTTGTCCCTGCGCGTCCCGTTGTCCCTGCGCGTCCCGATGTTGCTGCTGGCGGTGCTGTTGGCCGGGTGCGCCGGGCAGCCTCTTCCCCCGGGGTGGGTGAGCGAGCGCGTGGCGCCGCCGGCGGGCTTTTTCGCCATGAGCGACGGCGTCCGGCTGCCCTATCGGGCTTGGGTGCCGCCGAGCCAGGCGCCTTGGGCGGTGGTGCTGGCGCTGCACGGTATGAACGACAGCCGCGACGCGTGGGAGATCCCCGGTCCCGAGCTGGCGCGCGCCGGCATCGCGGTCATCGCCCCCGACCAGCGCGGCTTCGGCGCCTCCGCCACGCGCGGCGACTGGCCGAACGGCCCCGTGCTGGTGGCGGACGCCGACCGTATGGCGCGGACGCTGCGGGAGCGATACCCGCACGCCAAGCTGATCCTGATGGGCGAGAGCATGGGGGCGGCGGTGCTGATGTGCCTCGCGACCGAGCCCAATCCGCCCGAAGCGGACGGCTACGTGCTCGTGGCCCCGGCCGTCTGGGGGCGGGCGGAGATGAACCTGTTGCTGCGCTCTACGCTTTGGCTCGCCTCCACTTTCGTGCCGAACATGGAGGTGACCCGGGCGCCGGTCAAAGTGGTCGCGAGCAGCAACAGGGATGCCTTGATCCGCTTGTCGCGCGACCCCCTCACCTTGCGGAGCACCCGGGTGCGGTCGGTCAAGGGCCTGGTCGACCTCATGGACGCCGCCCTCGCGTCCGCCCCCGCGTTCAACGCCCCGGCGCTGTTCCTTTATGGCGGCCACGACGAGCTGGTGCCCAAACGCGCCACGGCCGCCACCTGGGAGGCGCTCCCGCCCAGCGAGCGGCGCGCCTTTTACCCCGGCGGCTATCACCTGCTGCTGCGCGACCTCGACCGCGAGAAGCCGATCGGGGACGTGATCGCCTGGATGCGCGACCCCGCTGGGCCGCTGCCGTCCGGCGCCGAATCCGCCGCGGCGCGCTGGCAGGCGACCCGGGAGGACCGACCCTTCCCCGCGAGAGGCTTTCGCGCTATGAAGGGCGCGCTGGACCCGTAGCTCAGCTGGATAGAGCGTCGCCCTCCGAAGGCGAAGGTCGCACGTTCGAATCGTGTCGGGTCCGCCAAGCTTTCGGTATTATGTAGCACCTGCCACCACAAGAAGAAGGATGGCGTGTCGCACATTCCCTACATCTTGCGGCATGGGCGACACATTCATCATATCCGGCTTGCGTGAGAAGCGGTCAAGCACGGCTGGGCGGATCATAGAGCTACGCCGCGAGGCGGAGCGGCTTGAGGCCAGTCTGTTCCACATTGATGCCGTGCTGCGGCTCTACGGCGAGTGACCTGCGCCCCGACTTCCCTCCACTCAAAAGTGGAGTCCGCTGGTGCCGCCACGCCCATCGTGGCGGTGTTTCTCGGTTCGGTCGAGCGCCGTTTCTCCGTCCCGGCCACACGTCGCCACGCCGTGGCGCGCAGCCTGGGTCAAGCCTGGCCGCAGGCCATCGCCGGAGGCGACGCGCAGCGGGCTTGACGCAGGCGAGCACGGCGGCAGGCTGGTCGAGCCGGGTGTCGAGCGTCCGGTCCCGATAACCGTTGCGGTAGGTCGTGCGGTCGCCGGATCGCTCGTGACGTCCAGCGCCGATCAGGCCTTCCACGTCGGTCTCCATCAGCAGCTGCACCACGGCCTCGGCCACGCCGCGCAGAAAGTCGCCGTCTCCGGCTTTGGCCAGCAGCTCGGCCAGCGGTAGTCTCTCCTCGGTCATCGGGTCCTCTCGGCGTCAGGGTGAAGCGTCGCAACTCCACCTTAGCCAGCCGATCCGATGGCCACCTCACTCCCCTGGAATTTCCACCACCAGCGCGGACGCTAACCGCGCCGATCCAGCCGCAGGGGATCAGGAATACTGCCGCTCCTTCCACGTCGCAACGAGGAACGCCGCCATTGTGCCAGCCAGATTCACGGCAAGCTCCGCGTGCCGGGCCTGCGGCTTGACCGGTCTGCGGCCCCGTCCGTGCGCGTCGCCGATTTTGTTGCGGATCGCGCCGAGGTGGTTCACCACAGACTGACAATTGCCAAGAATCGCCCGGAAGACGGGTTCTTGATGCTGCCCCGGCGCGAGGTTCAACGTCTCCGCCGTCAATGCCCACAGCTTCGGTAAGTCCGCATCTTCGGCGTAAGGCACGCCCTCCACTTCATCGAGGATGTGCTTGCAGACGGTCTCCAACAGCATCCGCGCTGCCGTTATCGCGCCTTCGGGATCGGTAGCGCGGCGGTCGAGTGCCTTTTGCCATGCGGCTTTGACGTTCTCGGGATCGAAGCCCTCCAACGCCTCGGTGATCGGCGCGACGCCCGGCGTCCGGTCCTGCGTCTCCAAATATTCAAGCATGGGCCGGAACTCATGCCAGATAAATTCCCGGCGCTCGCGGTAGCTCGGAAACTTGTTTTCGATGAACTGCCAGAATTGCCCTTGGTCACGGCACCGCCGAACGAAGTCAGGGATTCTTCCCGCCAAAGCTGGCGCGGTCATTATCCTCGTGCCGAAGCCGGACGTATGTTGCCGCGGCTAATGATCCGCCGTCCTGCGTCGCGCCGCCAATGTAGCCACTTTGGAGCTTTTCAGCCTTTTCCAACAGCGTGCGTTCATCATCATCCTCGATCACCGCGAAGCTCATCAGGGCGGTAACCGCGCCATCGTGGATTGGTCAACGTTGAAGCTGCGGGCAATGCTACGTTGCGGCTCACCCGCTGCAACCCGCGCCGCCGCCTCGCGCTGCTGGTGCGGTGTCAGTTTCGGCTTCCGGCCAAACTTTACGCCGTTCGCCTTCGCACGGGCGCGGCCACGCGCCGTGTTCTCTTTGATCCGCTTGCGGTGCAGCTTCGCGGCTACCCCCAGCATCGCAAGAATGATCTCCGCAAATTCGGAGGTTGTATCACGTCTCAGCGCGAAGCCGCCCGAAGGCGGTTCTAACGCCGTTGCCTACTTGTAATAGCCCACGCCGCAGACCTGGTCGGCTACCCTTGTCACGAACGTTACCTTTTCCGTCGGGGCGCGCGATCCCGGTTTTGGCCACATGTAGCTGATCGCTTTGACGACCCCAGGTTGCGCCACGGCCATCATCTCCTGGCCAAATGCGACCCCATCAAGGTCAAAGAGATCCTTGAGGTTCCGACCGATCTGCGTGGGGTCGATGTGCGCGTCCACTGTGCCGTCCGTGCGGGCGCAGAAAACATAGAGATCGCGATCCCTGAATCCGTCGCTGCCATGGCTGAATGAGGCGAGCGCACGAGGCTCGTCCGCATTCACCGCGGCAACAGCCCTCTGCAGCATTGCCTTAGCATCCTGCAAGGAAACAACGTTTTCCGCCAGGACGGGGCCGCATGCCAGCAGGAGGATGACGGCGGCTGCAAACGTGGCGCCTTGTCCTATTTTCATCGTTTCCTCCGTCGCGTGGATGACTGACACGCGGACCAGCCGCGAGGTGCCAGCGATTAGAAGATCAACCACGCGAACAGGTAGAGAGTATTGTTGTTGCTCGCGTTGCGGCCGAACCCGTCGTAGTTCTGCGAGCCGCCGTTGAATTGCGTGTATATCGTGTATTGCGCGCCCAGTTTCAGATTGGCCCATGGGCCAGCCCAGGAACCGGACTTTCCGAAGGGAACCCAGTCAGCTTCAAGGATGAAGGCGTTGCTGTCAGGCTTGCCGTTAGCACTGCCGGATAGCGGGGCGGGTGTATACAGCAGCTGGTTCGGCGTGCCCCAGGTCTTCTGCCAGCCCACCGTCGCGCCGTAGGTCTGCTGGTAGTAGTAGGTCACGGTCGCCCGTAACTGGTTCAGCGTGTTGCCAGCCTGGCTTGCCGCGGCTGTATTGAAAAAGCCGTTGAGCGTCTGTTGCTCGTGATCGAATATGCCGGCGAGGGAGACGACATGGATTCCCGTGCCGAGCAGCTGATAGCCGCCATCCACCGCATAGTCGGTGTAGCTGTTATGTCCGAGGGAGCCGTTGGTCGAGAATGACGAGACGGTCGGATTGATGTTGGAGTGCAGGAAGATGCTGCCCACGTAGGCGGACTGGCCGTTCCAGTTCCACTCGTAGGCGGCACGCACATACGGCGCCGGGTTGGCCGTGCTACCAGGTCCATAGGCAGTCCCGGTCAGGCTCAGCAGGGTCGGGCCATAAGTGTTGTACAAGCCTGCTTCGAGATACAGCGCGCGATCGTACCAGGCGTAGGCCGTCACGCCGATCGAATTGCCGATCAGGCCACCGGCCAGCAGCGGCTGCGCCGCCGGCGTGGGTGCCAGTATGGAAGCAACATAGGGAAAGCCCCATGCGTAGGAGGCATTGTACGGGTCCTGCACCGTCGGGCCATTGTTCACGTCGAGCCCAAGGCGAAGGTCGGTGTTGTTGACATTGAAAGGAGAAGTCAGTCGCAGATCGGTGTTGTCCAGATGGGAGGCACTCGTGACGCCATTGAAACTTCCTTGAATGAACCCGCCGGCGTAGTCGCTGACGCGTCCCCCGAGGAAGAGGCTGATCTGGTCCATGGCGAAATTGCCGTTGGAGCCGTAGTGATCCGCTGCGGGGGCGCCTTGTCCCTTGTCCGTGTTGGTGTAGGAGCCGAGCAGCATCGCCGAAACCGGTATCGTCGATTGCCATCCCTGGCCGCCGGTCTCGGTATAGCCGCCGATCTTGAATGCCTGCCCGAATGGCGTCAGTTGCGGCCCGAAGGCGCCGATGTGGCAGGACGAGCAGGGCTGGCCCGTCTGCGTGGCGAAGGCCGGAATAGCTCGGGCGAACTGCGGAAACAGCACCATGAATGCCGCCGCGACGACAGGGATCCACAGTCGGAGCGAACGATGTCCGATGATCGGACTTAGCCAAAAATGGTCAAGGCGAAGCTCGGTGCCGCTCATGGACGGATTCTTGATGTCGATTGACATGGCTAAGGACCTCGAAGGCAAGCTGCCGCTCTCTCCAGCAGACTTCGGGGTGAGTCGTTGTTCGACGAACCGCATCAGCGCGTCGTGTTTGCGCCGGCGGCAAAACCCGCCGGCGGGGT
>CAXUIE010000007.1:27156-32409 GCA_964250825.1 uncultured Acidisphaera sp.
GTGGGAGTGGAGCGCGACCAGCCGTTCACTGCTTCTCGCCTGATCCGCCGATCCGATGCGCCAGCGTGTCGGCCATCCACTGCGCGGGCGTTTGGTGTTGCTCGGCCGCCGCTCGGGGTGGTGATCTCTCTGCCGCCGGCAAACGGCGTTCCGCCCGGGCGAGTATGGCGCGGCATACAGTCGGCCGCGCGGGTCATATACAGCCCACCACTCGTGACGGAGTTCGAGCTTCCTGAAGGATGCTGCGAGTGCGCTAACGATGGAGAATTCACGCACCAGCAGCAACCAGATCGCCATGCCAATCAACCGTTGCAATTGCGGTGAGCGTATTGTCATTTGATCCTCTGTTCAAACCAGAGAACTGCGTCTTTCTCCTGTGGCTAGTGAGTGTAACTAGGTCGACTTCTTCGCGTAGATTTTGCACCAGCCGCCCGGGCTGATGTTGCCTGCGACGACCTTGCACGAAGCAGGCGGCTCGAACTGCACGCAATTACCGCAATCTTCTGCGCCCTGTGGCGAGTCCTGATAGCCGACGGCATTCTGCGCCATCTTCGTTTCAGCTCCAAAGGCGCGATTTCCGATCAGGGTCGTCGTGATCGCGGCAGTGCCGCCGGCAACGCATGCAAGTTGGCGCAGTGCCGAGCGGCGCGAAATGTCATGAGTTGGAACGCCTAGTGGATCGCTCAACTTATTTCTCCGTGGGCTGACAGTGCGATGGGAAGCCGGGACCAGCTTGATACCACTGGCTGGATCGATACCAGACTATCATCGGCTCCACGAGTCCAGCAGCTTCGGCAACGTCACATATAGTCAATATCCCTGGATCACGCGGTAATCTCCTCGCTCTCCGAACGCCCCTGCGCTCTCGTCCACCCGGATGCAGGGCCGCGCCTTCGGTCCACACCGTTCCAATTTGCCCAGCATGCCCGTCTTGACCCAGGCGTCATGGTTGACCTGCATCTCGGCGGCCTCGGCTTGCAACTGCGCCTTGCGCAGCCGTGTTTGGTCCCGGCATTTGGTGGAGTGGATCGAGGATGAATCTGCGTGGCTGGTTTGTCCAGCTCTTGCAGATGAACTCGTAGGGGGTGAGGCCTTTCAGGGTCTTCAGGCGCCGGGCGTAGTTATAGGCTGCGATGAAGTCGGCGAGGTGGCGTTTCAGCTCATCGTGCGTCTCATGGAAGTAGCGTTTGACGGTGGCGTCCTTGAGCGTTCGGTTCATTCGCTCGACTTGGCCGTTGGTCCACGGGTGCTTTGGTTTGGTCAGGCGATGATCGATGTCGTGTTGAGCGCATGCGTATTCGAAAGCATGTGCCCAGAAAGGTTCTCCGGCCTCGATCGCGGCTTTGATGTCAGGTGCGGCCGATGCGGTGTTGCCTGGCGATGTGAAGTGCGTGCCGTTGTCGGTGAGCACTGTATGGACCTTGTATGGGACCGCTGCGAGGAGATGGCGGAGGAAGTCGGCGGCAGTTCTTCTTGCGACTTTCTCGTGCAGTTCGACGAAGGCGAACTTGGATATGCGGTCGATTGCCACGAGCAAATAGAGCTTGCCCTGGGCGGTTCGAACCTCGGCGATGTCGATATGGAAGTAGCCGATCGGGTAGGTTTTGAACTTCCGCTTTGCTGATGCCTCGCCTTCGACCTTTGGCAACTGCGAGATGCCATGGCGCTGAAGGCAGCGATGCAATGACGAACGCGTCAGATGCGGGATCGTCGGCTGCAGGGCATAGAGGCAGTCGTCGAGCGGCAGCAGCGTATGCTTGCGGAAGGCGACGACCATGGCCTCTTCCGCGGGCGACAGAACCGTCGACCTGGCATCTTTTGGCCCGGTCGGGATGTCGGCCACTGAAGTCCGGCGCTTCCACTTGGCGACCGTCTTCTGATTGATCCCGTAGCGCTTTGCCAGGAACCTCAGGCTCTCTTGACTATGTTGTATCGCTCGACGGACCGCCTCTGTCGTTGTGGCGCTCCCATGGAGAACTTGGCCCATAGCGCTTCCTTCCACTCACGCGAAAAGACTGCACCATCAAAGCCCGGGATCAAACATCTAGCCGGATGATCAGCCGAACGTTCGGCGGAACGATCTTGACATCACCTCGTCGAAGCGGGCGCCCGGCTCGAAGTCGGCCATCTCGTCCGGGCGCGCGAGCCCTGGCAGCTGTCGGGAGCACTCGGATGGCGCGCCCAGGATTTGCGTGATCGGGTAGAGCGCCGACCAGGCGGGAACCGCCTCGTAATCCTCTTCCTCGTCGGCCACGTGCTTGTCGCGGATCTTGCCCGACGCGGTCTCGATCTCCATGCCCATCATCGTTGTGGCCTTGAACTCCTGCGGGTTCGGCTGGCGGATGAGCTTGGAGCGGCCCGGGTAGACGCGGTCGATGAAATTGTCCATCAGCCGCAGCTTCTCGCTCGGATCCTCGATGAGGTGGGCGCGTCCGAACAGCATGGCGGCGCGGTAGTTGACCGAGTGATGGAACCCCGAGCGCGCCATCACCAGCGCATCGAGATGCGTCACCGTCAGGCACACCTCGATGTTCTGGGCTTGCGTGCGGAGCATCCGGCTGGCCGACGAGCCGTGCCAATACACGTGGTCGCCTTCACGCCAGAAGCTGGTCGGCGTGCAATACGGCCGCCCGTCGATGACGTAGGCGATGTGGCAGACCAGCGCCGCGTCCAGGATCTCGTAGATGGTCTTCCTGTCGTAACGGCCCCGGTCGGGCGTGCGCTTCACCCGGTTGACCGGAGTTTTCGCGAAGCTGTCCGCATCCTCGCTGGCGAGCGGCGTCGTCGGCATGATCCGTGATCCTGAAAATCAGTTTTCGTGGATTGAGGATCGCCGCAACATGGTCCAGTTGGAAGGGCCAGTTGAGCGAAAACAGGTTGGACCAGTTATGGGCAAGCGAGCCCGCCATACGCCGCCGCTCGGTATCGTTCTGGACGCAAGCCGTCCGGACTCCCTGCACCGCCAGATGTGGCAACAGCTTCGCCGCGCGATCCTGGAACGCCGGCTGGCCCCGGGCACCCGCTTGCTGTCGTCTCGCTTGATGGCGGCGGAGCTTGGCTGTGCGAGGGGCACCGTGCTCGCCGCGACGGAGCAACTGATCGCGGAAGGCTATCTGGTGACCCGGACCGGCTCCGGGGTTTTTGTTGCGACGGACTTGCCGGACGAGATGCTCGCTTCACCGGCGGTCGGCGGCCAGCATGACGCGGGGAGAAGCGGCGAACCCGTCCTGCCTAGTCGCACCCGCGCCTTGCTGGCTCGCGGGCCGGAACGGATCGCCCCGGTGGGAGCGCCGCCGATCGCCTTCCCGCTCGGGCAGCCGGATCGGGTGGCTTTCCCGTTCCCCCTCTGGGCCAAGCTGCTGGAGCAGGAGTGGCGCAGGCCCGACTGGCAGGTCGCCGCCGCGGCCGACCCGTTCGGCCACGCTGGCCTGAGGACGGCCATCGCGGCCTACCTCGGGGCGGCGCGAGGTTTCGCCTGCGAGCCGCGCGCCGTCGTCATCACCGCCGGCGTTCGACAAAGCGTGTCGTTGTTCGCTCAAATCGTGCTCGCGGCCGGAGACGAGGCGTGGATCGAGGAGCCGGGCTATCCCGGCATGGGCGAAGCGTTGGCGGCAGCCGAGGTGCACCCCGTCCCGGTGCCGATCGACAAATTCGGCTTCTCACCCGAGAGGGCGATGATGATGGCACCGGGCGCGCGCCTGGCCGTCGTCGCGCCCTCGCACCAGTTTCCGCTCGGGACGGTGCTTAGCCTGCAGCGCCGACTTGCCTTGCTGAGCTGGGCCGAGCGGACCAGTGGCTGGATCATCGAGGATGATTTCGACGGCGAGTATCGCTACGCGGGGCGTCCGCTCGCACCGCTCAGGGCGCTCGATCGGACCGGTCGGGTGGCCTATCTCGGCAGCTTTTCCAAGCTCCTGTTCCCGGCGCTTCGGTTGAGCTTCCTCGTTCTGCCTCCATCGCTCGTCGAAATCACCGAGCGGATCATGACAAAGCTGTCGACCCCAGCCCCGCTGCTCGGCCAGGGCGCGCTGGCCCGCTTCATCGCCGACGGCCACTTCGCCGCCCACCTGCGACGGACGCGTTTGCTGTATGCCGGCCGCCAGCAGGCGCTCGTCGCATCTGCGCGCCATCGGTTGGCAGGGTTGCTCGAAATCGCGGCCGATCCCGGCGGGATGCACCTGATCGCCAGGCCGCACCCCAATTTTGTCCTCGGCTTCGATGATTTCGCTGGCGCCGCCGCCGCCGCGGCGGCGGCCGGGGAGGTTTGGGCCCGTTCAGCCGGGTTTGGCGGCCCCGCGGGACCACACGGCTTGCTGCTGGGCTATGCCGGCACTCCGGATGAGGAAATCGACCCAGCGGTGATGCGGCTGCAAAAAAACTATGGAAAACCGGTTGGCGCGTAGCGCTCCGATCGCTTGATGCGTTCAGACTTTTCCCGGCCCGCGGTCCGCCCTAGGTTGCGCCGCAGCGATACAGCGCGGATTACGCGCGGGTAGGAGACGCGAGGATGAGCGAGCACAGCCCCGATATCTTCCCGGTCAGGCACGAGACCGCTGCAAGGGCGCATGTCGACGCGGCCAAGTTGCAGGCGATGAGGGAGCGGGCCGAGCGGGCGCCCGACGCGTTCTGGGCGGAACAGGCCAAGCGCATTCCCTGGATGATCGCGCCAAGCACCATCAAGAACACCCGCTTTTCGGGCGACGTTTCGATCAAGTGGTTCGAGAACGGCATGCTCAACGCCGCCGCCGTCTGCCTCGACCAGCATCTCGACGCGCGCGGTGACCAGGTCGCGATCATCTGGGAAGGCGACGACCCCGACACGTCCAAATCCATCACCTATCGCGAGCTGCACGAGCGGGTGTGCCGGCTGGCGAACGGGCTCAAGTCGCTCGGCGCCCAAAAGGGCGACCGCGTCACCATCTACATGCCGATGGTGATCGAGGCGGCGGTCGCCATGCTCGCCTGCGCGCGGATCGGGGCGATCCATTCCGTCGTATTCGGCGGGTTCTCGCCCGACAGCCTGGCCAACCGCATCCAGGATTGCGGATCGACCCTGCTCATCACCGCAGACGAGGGACGCCGGGCCGGCCGGCGCGTGCCGCTCAAGTCGAACGCCGACGAGGCGCTGAAATCCTGCCCGAGCGTCCAGTCGGTCGTCGTCGCCGCCGTCACGGGTGCGCCGGTCGCGATGCAGGAGGGCCGCGACATCCCCTTTGAAGCGCTGCTGGCCCGATCCTCCCCTGAGTGCCCGCC
>CAXUIE010000008.1:0-18408 GCA_964250825.1 uncultured Acidisphaera sp.
CGAGGGTTTTCCACTGTAGGTGACCGGCAGGGCGTCCACCTGCGCGATCCGTGCCGGCACTAGCGCCGCCGACCCGCTGGCGGCGAGTTCTGTCCGGATGCGTCGCGTGAGCGCGTTGTCGAGTTTCACGTTCTGGCGCAGCACCACGAGCAAGACGAGGCGAGCCCCGCCAGGCTCGTCGGCAGCCTCTTGCTCGACTGCCATCGCGTCGGCGATCTCGTTGAAGGTTTGCAAAATGGAGTAGATTTCAGCCGGGCCGACGCGGATGCCGCGGATGTTGATCACGCCGTCGGAACGGCCGTGCAGGCGCCAGCCGCCTTCGGGGGCGGCCTCGACCAAATCTCCATGGGTCCAGACGCCCGGGTTTTGACGGAAATAGGCGTCGTGGAACCGGCTGTCACCGAGGTCACCGTGCAACCCAAGGGGACAAGACGGGAAAGGATTGGCGCAGATCAGTTCGCCGATGTGGGTGTCGATGGCCCCAGGCGGCGACAGAACACGCACATCGAGGCCGAGGCTGCGGCACTGGGCGGCCCCGCGATACACGGGAAGGTTGGGGTGGCCCAGGACGAAGCAGCCGACGATGTCCGTCCCGCCCGAGATGGACTGCAAGGGAACCGCCTTCACGTGCTCGCAAACCCAATCGTACTGGCGCGGATACAGGATCGATCCGGTCGAAAGCACGCTTCGGAGAGCGGAAAGATCAAATGTTCGGCCGGGGGCGATGCAGGCGGCCTCGGAAAACTGCAGGTAGGCTGCGCTCGTGCCGAACACCGTGACGGCTTCGTTGCCGACCAGGCGCCACAACGTCTCCGGCGCTTCGATCGGCCCATCGAATAAAACAAGCTCGACTCCGGAGGCGAGGGCGGAAAGCTGCCAGTTCCACATCATCCAGCCGCACGACGTTTGAAAGAACAGCTTGTCTCCGGCCCGCAGGTCGCAGTGCAGCCGATGTTCCTTCGCGTGTTCGATCAAGGTGCCGCCCGCCCCGTGCACG
Source organism: uncultured Acidisphaera sp. (assembly GCA_964250825.1). Taxonomy (GTDB): domain Bacteria; phylum Pseudomonadota; class Alphaproteobacteria; order Acetobacterales; family Acetobacteraceae; genus CAVWQV01. The sequence continues at coordinate 998 of CAXUIE010000008.1, forward strand.
ATGCATTTCGGGTTTCCCGTGGTGCCGGAGGAAAACAGGACGAAGAGCGGATGGTTGAACGGGTATCGACGCCATTCCACGACGTCGCTGAGCCCCCGGGTAACCAAATCGTTGAAGCGGCGCGTCGGAGCCGAGATCGCCGGCATCGGTGCATCGTCGAGTGCCACGAACATCCGAAGGGACGGAAGGCCATCGATCGTTTCGGCGAGCCGGGCCGCCACTGGCAGCCCCAAATCCCAGGGCTGCGCCTGGACCGTCCCGAACAGCACGACCGGCTCCAACGGCGAGAAGCGCGCCAGGAGCGCCCGAACGCCCAGGTCGGGAGAGCAACTGGAGAACACGCCGCCAACAGCCGCCGTGGCAAGCGCCGCGATCACGACTTCCGCGTTGTTGCGACTTATCGCCGCGACGTGATCGCCCGGCTGCACGCCCATGTCCGACAGCGCCGCCGACAATCGGATCACTTGGGTCTGCAACTCGCCGCGTGTGAGCCGGTCCTTCCCGCCATCCGCGTGCACTGCGGTTATCGCCGGGCGGTCCGGCTCTCCGCTGAGCAGGCATTCAGCGTAGTTCAGTCGGAGACCAGGGAAAAACCTTGCATGCTCGATATCGTGGCCGACGCAAACGGGATCGGTTTCACCGTCGAAGGGAAGTGTCGACCAGCGCAGGAAGAGGCGCCAGAATTCCTGGAACCGACCAGCGGCGAAGGAGTCGAACGCGTCCTGATCGAGAGGAGCGCCGCCTGTCTCTTCTTCGCAGAAATGCTTGAATCGGCTCAGTTGTGATTGTGAAATGGTTTCACTGCTCGGGTAGAACACCGCCTGTGCCGGCGCAGGTCGAATTGGGGGAATCGCGATTGCTGAAAGCTCGCCATCCATTTTTGCTGCCATACGGTCGGAGTGCGACACATCACGTTGGGCGACGCGTCGAAGATATGTCGAACAACGCATGATGATGCCCACCGTGAATTCAGGCGGGGCGAAATCCACTCGGGGTGAACTCAATTGTCGGTGATATTTGAATGCCACATCCAAAATCACCGTCGCGTGAAGACGCTCAGCTGATTGGCCTCCACGCAAAGCGTCCGTATTGGATCGACTTCCGCTATGACGCGGGCGGGTCGAAGGGGATGAAAGGCCGCGAGGGGCTCGGCCTCAACGCGAGGTTGCCAGCAAGGCGCGGAACTGCGCTCGAGAGTTACCGCCCTACCGCGTAGCCTTGCATGCCGCGCGGATTGGCGCCGGCATGAAGCTGGCCGCGCTCGATGCACGCCCCTGAAAGGCGCCCCTCCGACCAATCGGGTCCCTTCTCGGCCCGGTGCCCTCGGCGGCTGAGTTCGGCCAGCACGGGATCGGCGAACTGGCCTTCCAGCACCAGCTTGCCGGGCCGCGCGAGACGCGGCCAGAAGCTGCTCGGCCAGTGCTCCGTGTGAAAGCTCGGCATGTCGATCGCCTGCTGGATGCCCAGGCCGCCATGCACCATGCGAAGAAACATGATGACAGCCCACTGATCCTGCTGCTCGCCGCCCGGGGTGCCGAACGCCATCCACGGCTTGCCGTCCTTGAGAGCGAAGCTGGGCGACAGCGTGGTGCGCGGGCGCTTGCCGGGTTCGAGGCTGTTCGGCAGGCCCGGCTTGAGCCAGAACATCTGGCCGCGGGTGCCGAGGCAGAAGCCCAATTCCGGAATAACTGGCGAGGATTGCAGCCAGCCCCCCGAGGGTGTGGCGCTCACGATGTTGCCCCAGCGGTCGATCACGTCGAGATGGCAGGTGTCGGCGCCGATCACGCCGAGCCGGGCAACGGTCGGCTCGCCCGCGCCGGCTTCGGCCAACGGTCGCCCCGCGCGATCAGCGGCGTCGTGGTCCACCCACGGCGTGCGCCCGTCCACCGTCCCGGGCCTGAGCGCCAGCGACGCCGTACCGCCCACCATGGATCGACGCTCGGCGTTGTATTGGTCCGACAACAAGGTCGCGAGCGGCACGTCGCCGAACCGGGGATCGCCATAGAACGCCTCGCGGTCGGCATAAGCAAGCTTGGCGCATTCAACGACGGTATGGACGAAATCGGCGCCGACGGGATCCATCGCGCCGAGGTCGAAGAGGCGCAGAAGTGCGAGCTGCTGGAGGAACACCGGCCCCTGACTCCAAGGGCCGCACTTCAGCACGGTATGGCCGCGGTAGTCGTAGCAGACGGGCTCCTCGATGCTCGCCGACCAGCCGGCGAGATCGTCGGCCGCGAGGAAGCCGCGATGCCGTGCGCCGCTCACGTCGAGCACGTCGGTCTCGCGGAAAAACCGGTCCACCGCTTCGGCGACGAAGCCGCGGTACCACGCCGCGCGCGCCGCCTCGATGCGCGCCTCGCGGGACGGGCCGACCGCTTCGCGGCACAAGCGCCGCCACGTTTCGGCAAGTCCCGGGCGGGCGAACAAGGAGCCGGGCGCCGGCACGCCACCGCCGGGGAGGAAGACGGCGGCGCTGGTCTTCCACTCCGCCTCGAACAGCGGGCGGACGCTCTCGATGGTGGCGCTGACGCGGGGCACGATGTGCACGCCGTCCCGCGCGTAGCCCATCGCGTAGGCGAGCACGTCCGGCAACTCCCACGTCCCCCACTCGCGGAGCATGAGGCACCATGCGTCGAACGCCCCGGGCACCACGGCCGGCAGCAGGCCGGTCGCCGGAATGAGCTCGATGCCGAGTTGCGCGAACCGCTCGGAGGTGGCGGCCGCGGGAGCGACGCCCTGGCCGCAGATGACGTGCTGCGTCCCGGCCCGCGCGCTGTGGATGATGATGGGCGCGTCGCCGCCCGGCCCGTTCAGGTGCGGCTCGGCGACTTGCAGGGTGAAGCCGGCCGCCACGGCGGCGTCGAACGCGTTGCCGCCGCGCTCCAGCACCGCCATGCCGACCTGGCTCGCCAGCCAATGCGTGCTGGCGACCACGCCGAACGTGCCGGCGATCTCGGGGCGGGTGGTGAACATGGTTGCTCCCAGGTTGCTCGATCGAGGAGTTTTAGCGATGTCCGTCTAATAAGCTCCGTGCTCCGTCAGGCAATCCCAGCCAAGCGGTTTGGGCGATTATGGGCCGCTGCGCCCCAGCTCACGCGTGGTTAGCCCCGTCAGGCCGCCACCTGCCGTACGCCCCAGCGACGGTACGCTAGGCCCGCCGAGCGCAGCAACGGCGCGGCAACACTCAGAATGGCGAAAGGTAGATATTCCACCACGCGCCAAGACGTTTGGTGCGACGTCGCCGCGTGAAGCCCTGCCGGCACAAAGTCGTATGCAAACGCAAGCAGGATGTAGTTCAGCCCCATAAATCGTAGTGCGCGCCAGCTCTTCGGGCCGAGAGCTTCAGAAAGGCCGCCGAAGGACAAGGCGGCCAGAAGATAGATCCAGATAGTTCCGATCATGAAGAACGCGAACAGCGCTCCCGATAGCGGCGCGCGGCCGGTGATCCAATAAAGCCAGACGACAAGGCCGATATGAACCAGATGAGCCGAGGCGAAGGCGAGGCCAAACTCTCGGCCACGGCGGGCCAGTGACGCAAAGGCCGGCCCGAACAGCGCGCTCATCGGCCCAACCGTGTACGCGGTCCAAAACAGCAGGAACGACCAGCGCGCGGTCAAATCAAGGGCTACCCTGATGCCCTTCGCATCGATCCCAACAACTTCGAGAGTGGCCCCACCCAAGGCGAGCGCCACCCCGAACGCCACGCCCATCCATGGCACGGCCGCGAAATTGCGCGTCATTCCCTGCTCGATCGAGGTCGCTCCCATTCTAATCATTGTTGATCGACATCGTCACTCTCGGTCGAGATTGAACCGACCACAGAAGGTCCCCGAACGCGTCAGATCGGTGGCGACCGATCCACGCCCTGCTCGAGGACGGCGCGCTCCTGGGCAGCGACGGCGCGCTTGAAGCCCTCGCGTTCCTCCAGCCGTTGCCAATACGCAGCCACGCCGGGGGTGAACCTGGCGGACAGTCCAAGGCTGCGGGCGAACAGCAGCGCGTAGCCCACGGAAATATCCGCGGCGGTAAAGCGGTCCGCGCAGTAGAATGAACCCTCCGCCATCGCCCGCTCTATCGCGCGCAGCCGGCTCAGGAACCAGCGCGAGTAGTCGCTCACGACCTGCGGCAAGCGCCGCTCTTCCGGCTCATGCTGCGAGTAGCGCAGCACCAGGGTTTGCGGGAACGTCAGCGTTGCCTCGCCGAAATGGAGGCCGTTCAGGTAGCGTCCGTATGCGGGCTCGTCGGGCGCTACAGCAAGCGGTGTGGGGCCGTGGCGGGTGACGAGGTACTGGCAGATCGCGGCGGATTCGGTCATTTCGGTCGCGCCATCGGTCAAGAACGGTATGGTGCCGAGCGGATTGGTTGCGAGATAGTCCGGGGCGCGGACGCGCGGTGGGAAGGGGAGCATGACGAGCCGGTAGGGCACGCCCAGCTCCTCCAAGGTCCACAGCGGACGAAACGAGCGCGCGTTGAGGCAGTGATAAAGCACGATCATCGCCGACGCCTCCCCTAGTTGAACAGCCGCGCGGGGCGGAACGGGGCAACTCCGGGCGCTCGGCCGCCCGGTCGATAGTCCCCGAACTCGCGCGGGGTAATCGAATGCCCCCAGTGGCTAAGCCGAAACGCGCGAGGCGCGCCGACTGCCGCGCCGACAAAGATCACCCGCACGACGTCAGGCTTTCTCGAAATCCGTCCTTTCGTGCATCGGCAAGCCGCGAAGGTGGCGGCGGAGGCAGTCGAGCCCGAGTTCGACCGCGCCGAGCCTGATCCACTCGCGCCCGCCCAGGATGCGCGAGCGCCGGATCGCCACGCCCTCGCCGTCGGCGACGCCGATCCAGACGGTGCCGCCGAGGTCCATGCGGTCCGCCCCCTCGTCGAGCTCGATCAGCACGGCGAGGGCATGGCTGGCGCCGGTCGCGCGGCAAGCGGCGCGTGCGACCGCGCGCGTGCGGTTCTCCGTCAAAGCCCCCGCGAGTTCGTCCTCCACGCCCAATGTCGGGTGCAGTTGCGCGAGGTCGCGGGTGATCACCGCGGAGCGGAACGCGCGCTCGGCGCCCGGCAGAGGCGCGAGCCGAGCGGCGATCTGACCGCCGGTGAAAGTTTCCACCAGCGCCAGCGTTCCTGCACGCGCGGTCAGCGCGTCGAGCACGACGGTCTCCAGGGTCTCCCCGTCCTCGGCCAGGATGAAGTTGCCGAGCCGCCGCCGCACTTCGGCCTCGATCGGTTCGAGCTTGCGGCGGATGTCTGCCTCATCCGCGCCGCGCACCGTGAGCTTGGTTTCGATCTGCGGATAATGCGCGCGAAAGCCAAGCTTCACGCTGCCGTCCGGCGCCATCGACTCCAGCCCGGCGAGCAGCTGGTCGACATGGGACTCACCGAGCCCGTAGGTATGAAACCGCTTGAGCTGGATCGCGGTCTGCCGTCCGGCGCGGGCCAGCAGGCGAGGAATGATCTGTTCCTCCAGCATCCGATGCAGCTCACGCGGGACGCCCGGCGTAAAGAAGAAGCGAGCGCTTCCAATGTCGAGCGCGAAGCCGCAGGCGGTGCCGATGGGGTTGTCGAGCAGCTCGGAGCCTTCGGGCAGCATCGCCTGCTTGCGGTTGTTGGCCGACATCACGCGGCCGCGCCGGGTGAAGAAGGATTCCATGCGCGCGAGCCACGCCTCGTCGAGCACCAGTTCGACGCCGGCCGCCTCCGCCGCGACCTCCTGCGACAAATCGTCCACCGTCGGGCCGAGCCCGCCGTTGACGATCACCGCGTCCGCCCGCTCGGCTGCCAGGCGGAACGCGCTCAGCAGCGCCGCGCGATCGTCGCCGACCGTGGTGCCCCAGTACACGTCGAGCCCCGCATCCTCGAGCTTCTGGCTCATGTAGCCGAAATTCGTGTTGACGATCTTGCCGGTGAGCACCTCGTCGCCGGTGCAGAGGATCTCAATGCGCATGGACGTTCCTTGACCGCTGCCCGAGCGTAGCAGTGCGGCATCCCGCCGCGAAGCTTGCCGGTTGGCCCGGCGCGTTGGAGGCTATGGGCGCAATCGGAGGAAACCGCGATGGCCAACAGCGAAGCCTACGAGAAGGGCCGCGCGATGCGGCGCAGGCTGATGGGCGATGCCTACGTCGAGCGGGCGGAACGCACCGTCTACACCGACGACCATATGCGCAAGTTCGGCGACTACGCCACCGAGGCGGTGTTCGGCCTGTTATGGAACCGGCCCGGGCTCGACGTGAAGACGCGCACCTTGATCTGCGTCGTATCCGACACCGCGATGGGTCGGGAAGCCGAGCTCGCGATTCATCTTCGCATGGCGCTCCGCGAGGGCTGGACGGAGGAGGAATTGACCGAAGCGCTGCTTCACATGGGCGGCTATGTCGGTTTGCCGCTGGTGCGGGAAGCGCTGATCTGCGCCCGCTCCGTGTTCGCGGAGGTTCGCGCGGAAGCCTGATCCGGGCCGGGCGGGGCGCGGCGGCAGACCATGACGATGTCGGCAACCCCCGCTGTGGTGGGAGGACCGTCGCGCAGCACGAGCTCCGCCTGCCGCCGCAGCGCGAGCGGGAAGAACACGCGGTTGTATAGCCGCATCGCGTGCTCGGGCACGCGGGCGAGGAACCACATCCCGAGTGCGAGGAGCCAGGAAGAGCGGGGCCGCATTCCGAAGGGGGCGCTTCGCTCCACCGCGAAGCCGTGCGCGAGGAGCCGCGCCAGAAGCTCGGCCGGCACATAACGCCGGCAATGGCCGACGATCTCGTCGAACCCGGTCCAGGCTTGCGGATGCAGCGGCACCGAAAGCAGCAGCACTCCGCCGGGCCGACACACTCGGGCCAATTCGGCGAACGCCGTCGCGTCGTCCTCGACGTGCTCGATGATGTCGAAGGCCGCCACCAGATCGAAGCTTTGGTCCGCGAAGGGCAGGGCCGTCACGTTGCCGCATGTCCCCCGCCCGCCCGCGCGACTCAGGCGTTCGAGCGCCGCCATGCTGATGTCGAGGAAGGTGGTTCCTCCCAGGGGCAGTCGAGGCCGCAACCCCGGGCCGATCTCAAGCCGGGAGGCCGCATCTTCCGACACCAAGGCCCGCGCCAGCGGCCACGTGTTGAGGTGTTCGGGCGAGGCGAGCTTCGCCCGGCTCCAGAGCCCGTCGTAGAATGAGCGGTTGCGGCTTGTCGGATCAACCGCTCGTTGAGGAGGATTCATGCGGGGAAGTCGTTGCTGAGCGCAACCCCGCCGTTATAGAAGGGTCGCCCTGGCGAAGCTGGCAACGGTGACCGCGTGAGTGAAATGAACGTGCCTGAGACCGCGACGGTCGCACGCTCCGACGGCGCCCTTGAGGCCGAGGTGGCCCGGCTCATCGTCGATTCGCTCAATCTTGAGATCGCGCCCGCTGACATCGGCTCGGAGGCTCCGTTGTTCGGGGAGGGGTTGGGACTCGATTCCATCGACGCTCTGGAGCTTGCGCTATCCATCTCGCGCACCTACGGGCTGGAGTTGAAGTCCGATGACGAGCGGAACCACCGCGTTTTCGCATCATTGCGGAATCTCGCCTGCCATATCGAGGTTTATCGGACGAAGTAGACGAGCCTGGACGGCTACTGCGCCCGTGCTGACCGTTTGGTGATGCGCATTCCGGGGCAACAGCGATCCATACCCTTGCTCGCCCGCGAGCCGGACGACGTACTGTTCCGCTCGGCATCGGGCGATGTGACCGCCGGGCGCTTTCTGGCCGATATTCGCGCGCTGGCTGCCTGCCTTCCGAATGCGTCCCAAGCCGTCAATTTGTGCGAGCACCGATACTGGTTCACGGTGGCGTTCGCGGCCGCTTTGCTACGAGGCCAGGTCAGCCTTCTTTCCGGCGATCGCTCGACCGAGTGGCTGACGGTGCTCGCGGCGCGTTTCCCCGGCGTCTACGCGCTCGTGGACGATCCGGCCTGGGATGGACCGATGCCGGCGCATCGCGTCGCGCTCAATCATCGCGAGGGGGATGCGGGCGTGTCGCCGGCGATCCCGCCGACGCGGGCCGCGGCAGTCGTGTTCACCTCTGGCAGCACCGGCGAACCCGTCGCGCACCGGAAGGCGTGGGGCGCCCTGGCCGCGCGTAGCCGCGATGCCGCTCGGCGGTTCCGTTTCGCCCGGGCTGCTCCGGCCGAGGTGGTGGGAACGGTGTCGTCGCAGCACATGTATGGACTCGAAACGACGGTGCTCTGGCCGCTCCATGCGCCCGTCGCGAGCTGGTGCGGTCCGGCATTCTATCCCGAGGACATCCGTTCGGCGCTCCGGGCGGTTTCTGGGCGGCGCGTGCTGGTCACGACGCCCCTGCAAATCCGCGCGTTGTTGCAAGCCGGGGCCGAACTGCCGCCGCTAGACCGCGTGATCTCCGCGACGGCGCCGCTGTATCCGGAGCTGGCGTCCGAGGCCGAGCGTCGCTGGGGCGCGCCTGTTTGGGAGATCTTCGGAGCGACGGAGGTCGGCTCCATTGCCAGCCGACGCACCGTTGCGGGCGATGTCTGGACGGCCTATCCGCGGGTCCGCTTGCACGACAGCCAGCCCCGCGCCGGCTTGCAAGAGACGATCGTCGCCGGCCCCTTTGCCGAGCCATACGCGCTCAGCGACCTCATCGAGCGGCTCGATCCGGTGCGGTTCCGCGTGCTCGGACGCCGGACGGACGTGGTCAAGCTCGGCGGCCGGCGCGCCTCGCTCGCGGGGCTCAACCGCGTGCTCACCAGCATCGACGGCGTGCGCGCCGGGCTGTTCGTCGCGCCCGACGACCTCGACCGCCGGCCGACGGCGCGGCTCATCGCTTTCGTGGTCGCCCCCAATCTTTCCGTGGATGCGGTGATGGCCGGACTACGAGGGCGTGTTGACCCGTTATTCCTGCCGCGCAGGATCGTGCATGTCGACCACCTCCCTCGCAATGCCTCGGGCAAGTTGCCGGACGCGGCGCTCACCGCTTTGCGGGCCCGCGTGGGCGAGTTGTAGTGTGATCCCACAACCGGAATTATCGTTCATCGTGCCGCCGGACCACCCGAGCTTGCCGGGCCACTTCCCCGGCCGCCCGGTTGTGCCGGGCGTCGTTCTGCTGGACGCGGTGTTCGACCGGCTCGGGCGCGTCGCAGCACTCGCGTCCGTGCGTTTCACCGGCCCGGTGCTCGCCGGGGAGCGCATCGAACTCGACCTGCATCCGACGGGCGGAGATGTCGACTTCATCGGGCGTGTCGCCGGCCGGATCGTGTTCCGTGGCCGTGCCCGGCTCGCCGTTCCCGAACCATGACCGGGGCGATCTGGACGCGTCGCCGGGAACACGGCGACCGCCGCCTCGTCCGGCTCATGGTATGGCTCACCCTGCGGCTCGGCTGGCGGGTGGGACGTTTCCTGCTCTACCCCATCACCGCCTATTTCTTCCTCACCCTCCGCGGCGCGCGCGCCGCGTCGAGGCGCTATCGCCGGCGCGCGCGCGGGCGCGAGCCGGCTCCGGCCGATATGTGGCGGCACTTCTTCACCTTTGCCTGCGTGATCCTCGACCGCATCTGTTTCCTAGCGAACCGTACCGAAGGCTTCCGCATCCGGGTGGTCGGCCATCAACATCTCGCCGAGGCGCTCGCGGCCGAGCGCGGCTGCCTTCTCCTCGGTTCGCATCTCGGCAGTTTCGAGGTGCTGCGAGCGTTTGGCCGCGAGTCTCCCGTTCCGATCAAAGCGCTCATGTATCGGGGCACCGCGGGGGCGGTGAGCGCGGCCCTGGAGGCGCTCGACCCCGCCATCAGCCGGGAGGTGATCGAGATCGGTGCGCCCGACACCATGCTGCGGGTGCGCGAAAGCCTGGGGCGGGGTGAAGTCGTGGGAATCCTGGCCGACCGCACGCCGGGCGCCGGCCGTCCGGGCGGGTGCCGTTCGATCCTCGCGCCGTTTCTCGGTGAGCCGGCGCCGTTTCCGACCGGGCCGCTCGCGCTGGCTGCGGCACTCGGGGCGCCGACGGTCCTGTTCTTCGGACTCCGGCGTGGCCCGCGCGACTACCAGATCGTGATCGAACCCTTCGACCCGGCTGTGACGTTCCCCCGGGAGGAACGACAAACCCGGCTGCGCGCCTCCGTGGCCCGCTACGCCGCCCGGCTTGAGGCACAGTGCCGGGCGCACCCGTTCAACTGGTTCAACTTCTACGATTTTTGGGAGAATGGGCAGCATGTGGCATCGCCGGGGGACGCTGCTGGGGGCGCTTCTCATGGCGGCGGCCGCCGCAGCCCAGCCGCCCTCGTCGCCCGCGCTTCTCGACGGCGTGCTGCGACGTCTGGCGGCGATACCCGATAGGCGGGCGAATTTCGTCGAGGAGAAAACGGTCGCCGCCCTGGCCGAGCCGGTCCGCAGCCAGGGATGGCTCGCTTATCGCCGCCCCGGCTATCTGGAAAAGACCACCACCGGACAGGTCGCCGAAAGTCTCGTGGTGGACGGCGACCGGCTTTCCATGGTCATCGCGGGGCAGCGGCCCCGATTGCTCGACTTGCATGCCGAGCCGGCCCTCGCAGCGCTGGTCGATGCGATACGCGGCACCCTGTCGGGCGATCTGGCTACCCTTCGCCGCTCCTACGCGGTGGCGATGAACGGCGGCATCGAAGCCTGGACCCTCACCCTCACGCCGGGAACTCCCGCGCTCGCCGACATGCTGCGACAGGTGGTGATCGAGGGGGCGGGCGCCAATCTGCGCCGCGTCGACATACTTCAAACCAATGGCGACCGCTCGGTGATGACCATCAGCGCGTTGGATCAACTCGTCCATTGAACCGGGACCGACGGCGTGCGGGTGCCCCGTGGCGGCGCGGCGGGCCTATTGCGGGCGTGTTGGCCGGCGTGGCACTGCTGCTCGTCATCGTGTTGACCCAGATCGACATTCGCGCGGACATGACCGACCTGTTGCCGCGCGGCCAGACGAAGGCCGAGCGCTTCCTCATGGGCGAACTACGGACGGGGCCGGCGACCGCCATCGTGCTGCTCGGCCTTGAGAACGCCACGGCCCCCGAGCTGGCCCGGATCAGCCGTGCGATGAAGACGGCGCTCGACCGCTCGGGGTTGTTCGAGCTGGTCAGCAACGGCGAGATCGGTGACGCAGAAGCGGCCGGCCAGGCGCTCCTGTTCGCCCGCCGCTATCTCCTTTCTCCGGCGACAGTGCCCGACGCGTTCACGACCGAGGCGCTGCGGGCCGACCTCCAGCGCGTGTTCGGATTGCTGCAATCCTCCGCCTCGCCGCTGGTGGGGCGCTATGGCTTGGCTGATCCGACCGGGGCGTCGCTTGCCCTGCTGCACGTCTGGAGCGGGACGAGCAACGTGCGCACGGTTGATGGCGTCTGGCTCGCCGCTGACCGGGACCGCGCGCTTCTGCTCGCCAAGCTGCGCTCGGGCGGCATGGACGTGAGTGCGGAGGAACAGGCCGCGCGCGCCATCGAGGTCGCTTTTGCGGGCGCCAACCCCGGCGGCGCGCGGTTGCTCGCCACCGGCCCGGCCATTTTCTCGCGCGATGCCGCGCGCGGCATCCGCGCGGACATCCACCTGCTTTCAGCCGCTTCCGCTTTCCTGGTGGGCGGATTGCTGTTCTGGCGTTTCCGCTCGGTCCTGGTGATCGCCGTCGTTGCCATCCCGATCCTGCTCGGTTTCGCCGTGGCCGCGCTGGTGGTGCAGCTCGCGTTTGGCTTCGTCCACGGCGTCGCACTCGGCTTTGGCATGACCATGCTCGGCGTGACCGTCGACTACCCGGTCCTACTGGTCGGCCATCGCAAGACTGGCGAAGCGGCCTCGGGCACGCTTCGTCGCATCGGCCAGGCGTTCACGCTCGCCGTGCTCACGGCGGTTCTCGGGCTGACAGGGATGCTGCTATCGGGCTTTCCGGGCCTCCTGCAGCTCGGCTTGTTTTCGGTCACCGGGCTCCTGGTCGCCGCGGCGGCGACGCGCTGGCTTTTGCCCTCCCTGATCGTGGCGGCAGATCTGGCCCCTGTGCCGGCTGGGAGCCCCGAGCGCCTACTGCGCATCGAGCGATTGCGCGCGCTGCGCGGACCGGCCGCCGCGCTCTGCGGCTTGGCGGCGGTGTACCTCCTTTTCGAGCATCCCGTGATGCGCACCGACCTCGCGGCGCTAAGTCCAGTGCCGCCCGCCGAGCTTGCGCTGGATGCGGAGATCCGGGCCGAAGTCGGCGCCCCTGACGCCGGGCAGGTCGGCGTGATACGGGGCGAGACCGCCCAAGAGGTGCTGGAAGCGGAGGAGCGCTTGCTCCCCGTGCTCGACGATCTGGAGAAAGAGGGGGCGATCAGGAGCGTTGAACTAGCGGCGCGGTTCCTCCCCAGCGTCAAGACCCAGCGCGCCCGGCAGGAGGCGCTCCCCGAGGTTGCGGAGTTGAGCGCGCGCGTCGCTGCTGCGTCAGCCGGGCTGCCGTTCCGCCCCGGAGCGTTCCAGCCGTTTATCGACGACGTGGCGGCGGCCAAGCGAATGCAGCCGATCGAGGCGGGCGAACTCCCGGGCGCTCTGGCCCGCGCGCGCGTGGGCGCGCTTCTGTTCCAACGTCCCGACGGATGGCACGGGCTGATCGCTCCCACCGGAGTACGCGATCCCGCGCGTGTCGCCGCCGCGCTGCGCCGAGCCGGGGTCGTGTATCTCGACCTGGGCGGGACGGCCAACGCGATCGTATCGACCTACGCGCGCTCGGCGCTGCGCTGGCTGGCCGTTGGCGCCGTGCTCGCGACGGCGGTGCTGCTGATCGGCCTGCGTGATGGGCGTCGCGTCGCCCGTGTCGTTGCCTCCATCGGCGCCGCAATGCTTCTCACGGTCGCACTGCTGAGCATGCTGGGCGCGCCCTTGTCGCTCATAACCGTCGTGTCCCTTCAATTCGTGGGCGGGGTCGGGCTCGACTACGCGCTGTTCTTCGCCCGTCGGCAGCTTGACGCCGAAGAGCGCGCGCGCACCTTGCGGACGCTTGCGACTTGTAACGCGATGGCGGTGATGACCTTCGGGCTGCTGGCGCTTTGCCGCACGCCGCTGCTGCGCGACATCGGCGAAACGGTGGTGATCGGCACGGTCGCCGCACTCTGCCTCTCGTTCCTGTTCGCGGGCCCGCGGCCCGGCCGGGAGGCGACCTGATGCGGCCGCTGTTCATCACGGGGCGCGGCATGGTCACCGCGTTGGGCCAGGGTGACGCCGCTACGCTGAACGCCTTGCGCGCGCGGCGAAGCGGGCTCCGCCCCTGTGACTTCGACAACGTTTCAGAAGGATATATTGGGCGGGTCGAGGGTGTCGACGCGCATCACCTTCCGAGCGAACTCGCCCGCTTTGATTGCCGCAATAACCGCTTGGCCCATCTCGCACTGCAAGCTGGCGATTTTGCGGCTCGGGTAAAGGACGCCGCCAGCCGCTACGGACCGGAGCGGATCGCCGTCATCGTCGGCACGAGCACCTCGGGCGTGTTGTCGAGCGAAGAAGCGTACGGGGCGCGGGATCCCGTAACGGGAGCGCTTCCGGCGTCGCTTGATTTCGAGCACACCCACGACCTCTTCTCGCTCGCCCGCTTCGTGCGCGAGGCGCTCGGGCTGCGTGGCCCGGCCATGACGGTGTCGATCGCCTGCGCCTCGGCCGCCCGCAGCTTCGTCGACGCGCATCGCTTGATCGCCTCCGGCGTTTGCGACGCGGCCGTGGTCGGCGGCGCCGACAGCTTGTGCCGCTTGACCTTGCGCGGTTTCGGCTCGCTCGAACTGATCTCGCAGGGACCGACGAAGCCATGCGACGCGGAGCGCGCCGGCATCTCGATCGGCGAGGCCGCGGGCTTCGCCTTGCTCGAACGCGAGGGGGCCGGCCTGGCTTTGCTCGGCTACGGCCTCAGCAGCGACGGCTATCACATGTCGACGCCGCATCCTGAAGGAGCCGGGGCAATGGCCGCGATGCGCGACGCGCTCGAACGGGCGGGGCTGTCGCCCGGCTCGATCGACTATGTCAACTTGCACGGCACGGGCACCAAGGCGAACGACGCGATGGAGGACCGCGCCGTTGTTGCGGTGTTCGGGAACGATGTCCCGTGCAGTTCGACCAAGGGCTGGACCGGCCACGTCCTCGGGGCAGCCGGCATCATTGAAGCGAACCTCGCGGCGCTGTGCATTGAGAACGACCTGGCGCCGGGCTGTCTCGGCGTGACATCCATCGATCCGTCGTTTCGGGCCCGCGTGCTCGTTGACAATGCAGCGCTGACCGTTAGGCGGGTGATGAGCAACTCCTTCGGCTTCGGCGGCGCGAATTGCAGCCTTTTGCTTGGCGTCGCTCCGTGATGCGCGGGTGGGTGCTCGGGATCGGCGTTTGGGGGCCCGGTCTATGGGGCTGGCCCGCAAGCCGGCCAGTGCTCGCCGGTCTTGCGGCTCATGAATGGCGCGAGTGCGCGCCACCGCCGCCCTCCATGCTGTCTGCCACCGAACGCCGTCGCACCAGTCCAGCCGTGCAACTTGCGTTGCATGTGGCGCAGGAGGCGTGCGCGATGTCACGCTTGCGGCCCGAAGCGCTTCGAGCCGTGTTTGGCAGCGCGAACGGCGACGGGACGGTCATGCACGCCATTCTCGAGTCGCTCGCCGCCGGCGAGGGGCACGTTTCTCCCACGCAGTTTCACAATTCTGTACATAACGCCGCTGCGGGCTACTGGACGATCGCTACGGGATCACGACAGTCAGCCACCGCCGTGGGCTGCCACGACAGCACGGTGGGGATGGCGTTACTGAATGCGGTGACCGAGATGCAAGTCGAGCAGGCACCGGTGCTGCTTTGTGTGTACGACCTGCCCTTGCCGGAGCCGCTGCACGCCAAACGCCCGGTGCAGCACGGCTTCGCGGCGGCGCTAATACTTGCGCCGTCGGGCGAGCACGGGTGTGCCGTCGCGGAGGTGAAGGTCGCCTTCTCCCCCTCTCTCCCGTCCGGGGCGGAGGGCCGGTTCGACGGGGCCACCCTCCGCCGCGCGCCGTCCCCCTTGCTCGATCTAACCCGCGGCAACCCCGCCGCTCGGATGCTGCCATTGTTGGAGTCCCTGGCCGGCGTCCAGGCCGAGGTCGTTTCGTTCACTGTCCCTGACGGCCAACTCCGCGTCGCAGTCACGCCATGCTTGACCGCCGGCAGATCGCCGCCCTGATCCCGCATCGCGGGTCGATGTGCCTGCTTGACCGGGTGCTGTCCTGGGACGAGCACGGCATCGCTTGCCGCGCGCGGTCGCACCTCGATGCGGCGAACCCGCTCCGCCGCCACGGGCGGCTCGGCGCGGTGTGTGGCGTAGAGTATGGTCTGCAGGCGGCAGCCCTGCACGGCGCGCTGCTTAACGGAGCAGGCCGCAAGCCGGGCTATCTCGTCGCGCTGCGTGACGTCGTCATCGGAGCTGATCGCCTCGACGACCCGGCGTTAGGCACCCTCGCCGTCGTTGCAAGACTCCTGCTCGGCGATACCGCCGGCTTAATCTACGATTTTTCTGTATCGAGCGAAAACGGAGCGCTGCTGCTTGAGGGCAGGGGAACTATCATCCTTCGAGCGTTCTGAGCTACGCGTCGAGGCCGCCCAACCGCAAGCCCTCCGCGAAGCGTTGCAAGTCCTCGGGCCGCCGCAGCGGCGAGCGCCGCACCGCCTCCGATACGGAAAATCCGGGCTCAAGCGCCTGCAAGCGCGCGAGGGCGTCGTTAGCTTCTGCCAATCGGCCCAGATATCCAAGTCCTACGAGCAGAGCTTTCCAACCGGCTGAAAAACTGGGTTTGAGCTGAACAGATAGTCGTCCAAGCTCCACCGCCCGTTCGAAGTTGCCCAGCATTAGATGCGGCATAGTCAGTGACATATCGAAGAAGAAGGCCTGCGGGTCGAACGGCGAGAGGCGACGAGCCGTCTCGATCCGCCGAATGGCCTCCCGGTGATCTCCTCGATAGCAGTGCGCCAGTCCCGACATCATCCAGGCCCAGGCAAGCGCGGGATTAAGGGCGAGGGCGCGATCATGCAGAAGTAAGGCCTCCTCGGCTTGCTTGCCGAGAAAGCCTCTAACGTGACCCGCAATCGTCAAGGCACGGCCGTCCGACGGATCCAACATGATGGCCCGCTCAGCCAAGGCTCCCGCCCGAGCAATTGCCGTCGTCGGGTCAGGCTCCCAGCCTTGTCCCACGGCCATCACTTGCCAGTGTGCGAACCACGCATGGGCCATCGCATTCTCTGGCGCAAGTCGGACTGCCTCTTCGAGCATGTGTCCAGCTGCTTCGAATCCTTCGCGGTCCAGTCGATAAATCGCAGGGATCGACCCAAGCACCAGCACCGATGCTGGCGCGATACCATCGCGAGCGACTTGCTCCGCTGCGCGCGCGCCCTCGCGAAGCATCAGTTCGGGGTCCACCTGCGCGGCCGTTTGTTCGACGATCCGATCAAGAAAGCTCAGGAGCTCGGCGGGCGTGCCATCGAAGTTTCTCGCCCAAATAACCTCGGCGGCAGCTCGCATGTCCTGTAGCCGCAAGGTTACACGGATCTGGTCGCCGATCCGACGCACCGCGCCGCCAAGCACGTACTCGACGTCGGCTTCCCCGGCGCCTTGAGTCGCGCCGCCGAGTGTGAGGCAGGGCATCCAGCGAAATCTTGAAAGGGCTGCGGCGATCTCTTCGGCGAGTCCTTCGGCGAGCACGGTCTCGTCGTGGCCGCCAAGGGTCCGAAGTTGTCTCACTCCGATCCGCGCGCCTCGTTCTTCATGAGCGGAGGCCGGCCTGGGTGCGTTCCGACTCTGTCCGTCGCGGACCCATTCATCGAACGCCGGATCCAGCCCAATCAGGTCCTCGAGAAGGACGCCTGGTGTCTCGGAGTTCGCATCGCGCACGTCAAGCCAGAACGAGTCGTCAACCAGTCTGAGCTGCTCTCGGTCCGCCTCTATGACGCCGGGGCCGAGCGCCTGAAACAATCCCTGGATTTCATGGACGCATTGCCGGAGTGAGCCGCGTGCCTGCTCGCGTTCCCTTTGGCTCCACAACAGGGCCGTGATGCGGACACGAGATACCGGACGGGGAGCGGACAGCGCGAGGATCGCCAGAACGGCCCGCGCCTTTCGGCTTCGGGGCAGCAGGCTCGTCCCGGTCCCGTCCACGGCCTGCATTGGCCCGATCAGGTGTATCCATAGCCTGATCGCCGCCTCGGCAGGGCGCGCAACGGACATAAACCAACTCCTAGAATCCGCCGGAAACTATCCAAAGGAGCGCCTTCGCTTCAAGCAGGGGTTTTGGAGGAAAAAAATCCTTGACGGATGGAAGATGCCCCTTTATCAAGATCTTCGTCAACGGGCGAACTGCGTCCGCGGGCGTTTCTGCCTACCCAAACGGCCCCGCCCGCAAATTCGGTGCCGGGGCGTTTTGGGTGGTGCGGGCGCGCCCGCCTCGCGCCTCACGAGGTCTTCTCGCTCATCGAGTACGCCG
>CAXUIE010000008.1:18418-30467 GCA_964250825.1 uncultured Acidisphaera sp.
ACCCAACCCGCCCGGCCCGCATTTGGGGGGCGGGGCCGTTTGCGTTCGTGCGGGCGCGCCAGCATCGCTCGGTATGACAACAGCATCGATCAGACAGGAATCTAAAATGGCCGATTTTGCCCTGCCTTCCGCGTTTCGCCCTGAGATCACCGATGCGGGTCGCATCCGGCTCGGCGCGGGCTGCAAGCGCCTGCCCACCCCGCCGGCTGCCATCGCCGATTCCGGCAAGATCCGGCTGGGTGCTGGTTGCAAGCGTGGTCGCTAAGCAATCTAAGTTCTATTCGTAACCGATCCTGCACGGCGCGTCGTTGACGCGCCGTGCAGCTCGGCTTTCTCACATCGCATAAAGCAGGCTTCGATGCTTCAGCCGCCGAACGTCCGCTTCCACCGGTTGATCCCAGGCATTCCGATGCCCCACCGCGCCGACCGGTCCGGCAACGGGACTCTGCCGACCAGAGCGTCGCAGTACTGCGACGCCGTCACGAGCGCGGCCGCGTTCGGCTGGCATGTGTACGCTCCAATGAATTTCCTGCTTTTCTGGGACGGCGAGGAAGTGTTCTGGACGTACGGCGACGTCGGCACTTGGCTGCCGCTGAGCGCCGCTCAGTTCCCGCATTTCGCCTCCGCGTTCGATGAAATCGCTCCCGAAGAAGCAAAGGGGTGTTCCCCGCCTTTCCTGACGGCGCTCCCCGAGTCGGGGTTGGTGCAGATTTGGACCGGCCTCATCGCGCGCACGTCACCCGGTTGGAGCTTGTTGATCCGCTCGCCCGCGAACCTCCCGCCCACGGGCGGCATCTCCCTCTACGAAGGCATGGTCGAAACCGACCGCTGGTTCGGACCTCTGTTCGTCAACCTCCGTCTCACCCGGACGCATGCGCCCATTCAGCTCGGCAAGGAGATGCCCCTAGCCCAGCTCCAACCCATCCCGCAAGCGGCGTACGCCGACGAGGCGCTCGACCGCTTCGCGGTGGCTGACCAGCTCGAAGGTGGCGATTGGACGGACTACATCGAAACGATTGTGCGCCCGAACTTGGATCCCGATCGCAAACAGGGAAGCTACGCCATCGCCGCACGCCGGCGTCGCCGAGCGGAATGCCCGTTCACGGGAGTCCGCAAGAGCCCGAGAATCGAGCCATCTGCCGTTTAGACGGGCGCAAGCTTGGTGCCCTCTCCGAATCGGCCGGATCGGAATAGGAAATCGACCACGTCGCCCAACCCCGGAGCGTCCTGCAGCTTGAGCACGCTCGACAGCGCCCAGATTTCCTCGATGGCGTCCGCGGCACCGAGTAGCGACTCATCGTTGCCGGTCACGAGCATGATGGGAAGGCTTGGGTCGTGCCTCGCGACCATTTTCATGATGTGGCAGCCATCTTGCGCGCCACCCTCGAGCTCGCATATCACCGCCATCGGCTGCAAAAGCTCGAGCAGCGAGCCGAGGTCGGAGCTGGTGGTCACCCGCTCCATGGGCACGTTGAGAAATTCGCAGATGTAGCCCACCGTGCGGGACAAGCGCGGCCGATCCTCGACGACGAGAACGATCTGCCCTTTCCCGATCGATCCATCGATAAATCCGCGCTGCGGCATCCCTCCCTCGAACATCATCAGCATCCCACCGACACTCCAAGTTTTGGCGTGCACCGTTAAGAGGAACTGTCGCCCAAAACTCGGGCAGATGAGAGGGGAGGGGTAAGTTAGTTCGCCGTGAGCTACGTGATTTAACCGTTAGCCGGGAACTGGGGGTCACCGTCCGTTAATTTTCGGAGTGTGGGCCAACGCCTTTCACGCTGCGGCCGGGTTCGAAAGCTGATTTCTCGACGCTGAGAGGCTGCCGATCGTGCCTAGCCGCGAGCAAGCACCACCTGCCATACGCAGTTGCCCGAAGACAGAATGCCTTCGATCACCTTCGCACGCTCGGCAACGGGAGTCGCGTGCCCCTCGAAAGTGATCGAGAGGCGGCGATGACTGCCGCCTACCTTGGTCAGGGATCCTTTAAGCACATCGCCTTCGACATCCCCATTGACGATCGTGGTCGAACCGAAAGGGTCGAAGGCGAACTTCCCTCCACCGACCCGCATTAGGCCGTGCCGCTCCGCTCCGCATCCCGGGTTGCTCGGCCGTACGGGACCGGACCAACGGCCTTCGAGGCCGACAAGCGAGAGAACTTTACCGGACCCGATCGATATGCACCCGCTCAGCATTGCGACAGCGATGCTTGCGACGACGATGCGACGCCAGTCGGTCATGATCGGCTTGGCCCTGAACGGCGCGCGACTCGGAGCACGCCCCTTTTCGCCGCTGTGGCGGAACACGAACGGGATGCTGCTCAATGCACGCTACCTCGCAATCTCACACAAGATATCGAGCAGCATAGCGCCGGATGATGGGCAGCGGCACCGTCGAGGCAAATTTGCAACAGGCGAAAATATCGCCGGAATCTCTTCCTATTTGCTTGCCCAGGCGCCCCAGAAAATCGTATGAATGCAGTCATGATGGAGGCGTGCGCGCACGGGGCCATCGATCATCGGACCAAACCGGAATGTCGCTGACCGACCCCGACGCCCAGGGGGCGCATCCCACGGGCTCGGGGCAAGACAGCGCGTATTTCTCTCTCGAGCAATGGGCTGATCGAGTCCTCTCCCCAGTGGGCCTCTCTCCAGCCCTACACCACAAATTTCTAATTGGCGAATTGGAGCGGATCAGTCGGGGCGAGGCCGATCGCCTGATGGTTCTGATGCCACCAGGCTCCGCCAAATCGACATACGCGTCCGTGCTGTTTCCGGCATGGTGGTTCGCGAACCATCCTTCCAGCAGCGTCATCGCCGCCTCGCACACGGCGGATCTCGCCAGCTACTTCGGGCGACAAGTACGCAATCTGATCGCCGAATACTCCGTCGATCTCGGTTACGGCCTTTCCAACGACAATCGATCGGCCGCGCGATGGCAGACAACCCGGCGCGGCACATACTTCGCCGCCGGCGTGCGCGGGCCGATCACCGGTCGGCGTGCCGACCTCGTGATTGTCGATGACCCGGTCAAGTCCCACGCGGAAGCCGACAGCGCGACATATCGAGAAAACGTTTGGAACTGGTACCGTGCTGATCTCATCACCCGGCTGAGACCCGGTGGGCGTGTGGTGCTGATCATGACGCGTTGGCACGAGGACGATCTCGGCGGAAGGCTGCTGGCACAAAACGAAGGCGAATGGCGCGTCGTCCGCTTCCCCGCCCTGGCGGAGGACAGCGACCCGCTCGGGCGTCCTGTTGGAGAACCGCTATGGCCCGAGTGGGAAGACTCCGGGGCGCTCGCCCGAAAGCGGGAGATGGTGGGAGATCGCGTCTGGTCCGCCCTGTTTCAGCAAAGCCCGCGGCCTTCTGGAGGAGGTCTGTTCCGCGTCAAGGACATCAACGTCCTCGAAGAGATGCCCGCGAACACGGGGCGAACCGTGCGGGCGTGGGATTTGGCGGCGACCGCGCAGTTCGGGGGGAACGATCCCGATTGGACCGTCGGCCTGAAGCTGCAGCGCGACGAGTTCGGTCGTTTCGCAATACTCGACATCGTTCGCCTCCGGGGAAGCCCCGGCGTGGTCGATGAGGCGATCGTCCGGACCGCGGCCCTGGACGGGAGAAACGTCACGATCGGCTTGCCGGAAGATCCGGGCGCGGGCGGCAAGTTCATGGTGTCCAGCATAACGGCTCGATTGGCCGGCTACCGCGTCGTGAGTTCGCGAGAGTCCGGCAGCAAGATCTCGCGCGCGGGGCCGGTCGCGGCGCAAGCCGAGGCCGGCAATCTGGGCATCCTCCACGCAAATTGGAATCGATGTTTCCTCGAGGAACTCGGTGGCTTTCCGTACGCCAAGAAGGACGATCAGGTCGACGCCCTATCTCGCGCCTTTGCCATGTTGGTGGACGTAACGGCGCCTGCGCGCCGCCTCGCCGTTCCGCTGCTGGCCCGCTGAAGCCAGGTCACGATCCGGCCGGGATTCGGTCGCCTCTCAACGTCCATCCGCAGTCCGGTATTTGAATGTTCGAGACAATCTGCGACCTCATCCCCCGCGATAATGACTATCCGGCACGCTCGCGTACGCTCGATATTCTGCGGCGCGTGCTCGACGGAACCTTCTACGACGTATTACCTTATCAGTTCCACGAAGAGCGGAGCCTGAGCGGCGAATACATCCCGCTTCGATCGCGACGTCCGTCGGTGCGTTACGCGTTGTGCCGCATCGTTGTGGAAGACAGCATCGCGCTGCTATTCAGCGAGGGCCACTTCCCCGCGATTGATGCGTCCGACCGCGCCACGCGAGCGGTTCTCGCGGACATCGTGAAGGAAACCCGGCTCAACCAAGTCATGACTGAAGCGGCGATCCGCGGCTCCATCGGTTCGGTCGCTATTCTGATGCGCGTGCTTCGCGGCCGTCTGTTTTACGACGTGCTTGACACGATCCATCTCTCGCCCGTCTGGGATCCGGAGGAGCCCGACACGCTCCACAGCGTCGTTGAGAGATACAAGGTCGCGGGTTCAATCCTGATGGCGAACGGCTACCCTGATGCCGACCCTACTCTCACTTACTGGTTCATGCGTTGCTGGGACTTGCAGGCGGAAACTTGGTATCAACCCTGGCCGGTCGGTGGCGACACCGATCCCGAGATCGATCCGGTCCGCACGGTAAACCACTCCTTGGGGTTCGTGCCTGTGGTTTGGATCCGCAATCTGCCGGGCCTGTCCGCGACTGGAGATCCGAATGATGGCGCGAGCACGTTCCGTGCCGGAATCGAAACGCAGATAGAGATCGACTACCAGCTCAGCCAAGCCGGGCGTGGACTGAAATACAGCTCGGATCCGACGCTTCTTATCAAGGAGCCGGCGACCACCGACAGCGAGATCGTCAAGGGAGCCGGGAACGCCCTGGTCGTCAGTGAAAAGGGCGACGCCAAACTGCTCGAGATCGGCGGCACGGCGTCGGCGGCGGTGATCGAGTATGTCCGCACTCTCCGCGAGTTCGCAATGGAAAGCGTGCATGGCAACCGCGCCAACGCTGACCGGCTCACGGCGGCGCAGTCCGGGCGGGCGCTCGAGCTGATGAACCAGGGTCTCGTCTGGCTCGCCGATAATTTGAGAGTCAGCTACGGCGAGGGTGCGCTGCTTGCGCTTGCCCGGATGCTGCTTCGAGCGTCGCAAGTTTATCGACTTCGTGTCTTCGGCCAGGAGGTCGCGCCGATGGATCCGTCCGCGCGGTTAAGCCTCATCTGGCCTCGTTGGTACCCCCCGACCGCGGACGATCGACAGAAGGATGCGCAAACGCTCGCGACTCTCGCCAATTCGGGCCAGATCTCGCGGGAAACCGCCGTCAAGAGCATCGCTGACACCTACGATGTCGAGGACATTTCAGCAGAACTCAATCGCATCAGCACGGATCGCAGGAACAGGAAATCGTGACAGCAGAATCGGAAACAACCGGGAATGACCCACTCGCTGAACTGCGAGCCCGGGCGGACACGCTCGAGCAGCTGCTCGGGGACGTCCGCAAGGAGGCGGAGTCGCGCCTTATGCGCGCCGAGCTCAAGGCTGAGGCCATTCGGGCCGGCATGGTCGATCTTGATGGCCTCAAGCTGCTCGACCAGTCGGCGATTAAACTCACGCCGAGCGGCGACATTGACGGGATAGGCCCGCTGATGGCGCAGCTGAAGCGCGACAAGCCGTGGCTGTTCGTCGGCGCGTCGTCGTCGAGCCCGACATCCCCGCCGCCGGCGCAGCCTCCCCGTCAAAAGCGCGCGACGGAGATGACGGACGCCGAATACCGCGCCGCTCGCGCGGAACTCCTGAAACGCCGCTATTAGAAAACGGAAGCAAGCCGAATGGGTATTCAGAATTTTCCTGCCCCGCTCCAGCCAATCATTCAGCAGGGCTTCCTCGAGCGCGAGTTCCAGCAGGCCCTGGCTTCGCGTCTCGGCTATCGCGCGTGCGCCGATCGGGAGGAGATCGCCGTCGGCATTGGTGAAACCCTGACCAAGACGCGGGCAGGCCTCAAGCCGTCCGTCACCACACCGCTTGCCCCGGCGACCAACACAAATCTCGACAACGGACTAACCCCGACCACTTGGGGTGTTGAGCAGTACACGATCTCGATCAACCATTATGCCGCGACGACCGATCTCAATATGGTGACGAGCCGCGTGGGCATCGCTTCTCAATTTCTCCAGAACGCGTACGTGAATGGCGAGCAGGCGGCTCGCAGCCTCGACGAGCTCGCTCGAAACGCGCTGTTCAGCTCGTACTTTGGCGGCAACACGCGCGTCCGCACTACGCTAGTCTCCGCCGGCCCGGCGGTAGCCGTCGATGACGTGCGAGGTTTTCTGACGAGTTACGCCAATGGGGTTCCCACGGCGGTAACGGCCGTCGCGCCGCTCACCGTGACCATGGGAGCGAACGCCTACACCCTTATCGGAGTCACCGTGGACGCGGTGAACGTATCGACAGCAAGCCTAGTCGGCGGTTTCTCCGGCGTGCTCACGTTTTCGTCGAGCGTGTCCGTCGCTGATGGCACGGCCGGCAATTCCGTGACGGCGGCAAATGCTTCCGTAATTTCACGGCCATCGCAGCGCGGTAATACCGCCGAGCTTGCCGAGACCGATCTGCTGACGATGTCCTGCTTGCTTGACGCCGTGGCCACGCTGCGCCTCAACGCGGTTCCGGAGATCGACGGTGTCTATAACTGCTATCTCGATCCCGTGTCGGCTCGCCAGCTTTTTGCCGACAACGATTTCCGTCAACTGTTCCAGGGCGCGACATCCGCCAATCAGGTGTTTCGGGCGGGCATGATCAATCAGTTCTTGGGTTTGCGCTTCATCCCAACGACGGAAGCGTACGTCCAACCCCATCCTTCGCTTCCGAACCTCCTCGTCCGGCGGCCTATTGTTTGCGGACAAGGCGCTCTGATCGAGGGCGATTTTGCTGGTATGGCGGCGGACGATGTCGCTCCCCGCGACTCGATCGTCTCCGTCGTCGACGGAGTCGCGATGGTGACGCGCGAGCCAATCGATCGTCTGCAGCAGATCATTGCGCAGTCCTGGTACTGGATTGGCGGCTTTGCCACGCCGTCCGACACCACAACTAATCCGACTACGATCCCAACCGCGACAAACGCAGCGTTCAAGCGGGCGGTGATGCTGGAGCACGTTGGTTGATCTGACGCGAGCGGGGTGCGCGTCGGCGGCGCCCCGCCCCATTCGGTCGAGCGCGCCACAATTGGTCTTCATTGAATGCGATGGAGAAGAGTCCGATGCCCTTCACTGACCAAGAGAAAACGGACATCCGGCGGTTTTGCGGCTATCCGGCTTACGGCGCGGGCGCATCCGGCTTTCAGTCGTGGCGATTTTACCAGGCTTACGGCACTCTCGAGTTCAGGATGAACAACCTTTCGGATCCTGAAGTGGTGGTGGTACGGCGCCAACTCGCCGGTTTGAGCGTTCATGAACAGGGTCTGTTCGAGGCTGCTGCCGCCATTGATACGAATGAGGCGGCGACATGGCAGCGGAACCAGAATGAGCCGTGGGACCGGCAACGCCTGTTCGACGACATGCGGCGCCGACTCTGCGGCTTCTTCGGCATTCCGCCAGGGCCGGCGTTGAGCGATTCTGGCATTTCTCTGGTGGTTTGATGGATGAGTTCACGCTTCAGGACCGCATCAGTCGCGGTCTCGGCGTTGCCGCCCGCCGGATCGGCGCATCAACGGATGCTTTCCGGCCGCATGACGTAGCCGATCCGCTTGCGATGTCGAATCGCTTTCTCCGCTTGTCGGCGGCGTTCTCTGCGCTTGATGGCCGGTTTGCCCGATCGAACCCCTACGGAGCGCCACTGTGGCATGGGGTGTTCGACGCCGCGTACACACGGCCGGGCGACTACCTGGTTCAGCCTCGCGGCACGTGGTTCATAGCCGCGCAGCAGCCTTTGCTTCCCGTGCTGTGCGTGCGTGCTGAACGCGTGGTTTCGTTCAGCCGTCCGGCTGCGCCGGCCCGCATCGGGATCGAGAATTACGGGGGAGTGACACGCCAAGCCATCATGCCGCTGCTCACGCGATGGCCTGCCAGTGTGCTCACCGGCTCGGCGGCTGCTCGGCCCACGGCCGATCTGCCTGCCGACGCCGACGCCTCTATCTGGACCGTCTTGCTTCCAGCGGTCAACAACGTCGTGCTGCGCTCGTCGGACCTCATGAACGACGACCTCGGCCGGTTCGGCGTGGTCACGGCAGCTGAGCTAACCGAGCTTGGCTGGCGTCTTCAGGTGCGGCAGGTCACCACCTGATGGCGGACCAGTCTGACGTCGAAACGGCGCTTGTAGCGCTCGCCGCTGCCGCGCTTTATCCCGAAGGAACAAGCGCGAACAGTGCTTGCGGCCGGCCATGCCGCATTTACCGAGGATGGCCCAATCCGTCGAGCCTCGACGCCGATCTCGCCCTGGGACTTACCCAGGTAACGGTATCGCCCGTCGACGGCACGGTAAGAAACACCACCCGTTATCCTGACACGTGGGCCCAAGACCCTCCGGCACCCACGCTGACGGTCTCGACAGCCGCAAACGTCGTCACGTTCGGTGGCGCAGCGGATGAAGGACAACTTGCCGGCTTGGCTGCAAACGGCAAAACCTTCGTCTACAGAACCCAGACGAACGATTCTCCCGCACTCGTCGCCGCCAATCTCGCCGGTCAAGCGCGGGCTGAGTTCGCCGTCGTGCTATCTGGGACAACGATCACGTTGCTTGATCCTGCGGAGGTCGTCGCCCGCGTAGTTGCCGATTGCACGACGCGCTTTGAAGTCCGGCGCCAGGCGCAACGATTCCGCCTCGCCATTTGGTGCAACGATCCCGCCGTGCGCGATGCTGCCGCAGCGGCGATCGACCTCGCGCTTGCATCGGTCCGGTTTAGCGCTCTTGGAGATGGAACTCACGCTCGGGTCCGTTTTGCGAGCACCGCCACCATCGACCGGTCCGAGAATGCCGCACTTTATCGTCGCGATCTTCTCTACGACATGGAATACCCGACGACTCTTCTCGTCGTACAACCATCGATGCTGTTCGGCACGGCAATTTTCAACAACACGCAGCTCATCGGCTGAACTGGAGCTTATTATGGATATCCAACTTGTCGTGGTGAGGCCGTTTGCCAGCCTCTCACGCGGCGACGTGGTCGCCGATGCAGCCCGCGTCACCGAGATCCTGAAAGGCGAGCACGCTCATTCCGTCGTGCGCGTAGCAGTGTCTGGCGCTAAGGAGAGCTGACCGTGACGATCGTTCAGCAGGGAACCATAAACACAACGGCGCTTGTGGTTCCCGACCTTTACGTCCAGATCGTCCCGCCGCAAAACCTTGTTCTCAACGGAGTGCCGACCAACGTCATCGGCGTTGTGGGGACAGCCTCTTGGGGGCCTGTGGGGCAGCCAGTCGTCATCGGCACGATGGCCGATTATGCGCGCAACTTTGGTCCAATCATGGTTCGGCGCTTCGACATGGGCACGCATGTCGCAACCGCGGTGCAACAGGGAGCACAGGCGTTCCGCTGCGTCCGGGTCACGGACGGGACCGACACGGCGGCACAGGCGCAGCTGCCGGGAAGTCCATTCTCGTTCACGGCGCTTTACACGGGCAGCACTGGCAACCAGATCGGCCTTGTCCTCGCGCCTGGAAGTGCTGCCAACTCCTGGCGATTGACGGTTTCATTGCCGGGCATCGCGCCGGAGGTGTTCGACAACGTCGCCGGTGCGGGAGCGGCATTCTGGGCAGCGCTTGCCACGGCGGTAAACACGGGCACCGGCCCGCAACGTGGTCCGTCGCAGTTGGTTATCGCGAACGCGGGCGGCGCGACCAGCGCGCCGGCGGCGTTCTCCACCACGCTCGGCGCCGGCACGCCAGGGTCCGACGGAGCGGCGAACGTGTCGGCCGCGACGCTCGTTGGCTCGGACCTTCCCCCGCGCACGGGAATGTACGCGCTCCGCGGCCAGGGTTGCGGGGTTGGCCTGCTCGCGGACAGTGACGACTCAACGCAGTGGACGACCCAGGCGGCTTTCGGTCTGTCCGAAGGTGTATACATGGTGCTTACCGGTCCCGCCGGGGATACGGTGAGTGCCGCAACCGCGATCAAGCGAGCGGTGGGACTCGACAGCTACGCGGTTAAGCTGATGTTCGGCGACTGGCTGTGGTGGGCCGATCAGGTAAACGGATCGGTGCGGCTGGTTTCCCCGCAGGGCTTTGTCGCCGGCCGTCTGTCGAACCTTTCTCCCGAGCAATCGAGCCTGAACAAGCAACTCTACGGCGTTATCGGAAGTCAAAAGTCGGGTACGCCGGGATCGGGTCAGAGTACCTCGTACTCCGCGGCGGAACTCTCCGCCCTCCTGAGCGCCGGCATCGACGTGATCGCGAACCCGCAGCCGGCGGGTTATTTTTGGGGTGTTCGCGGGGGGCACAACTCCTCCTCAAATCAAGCGACCAATGGGGACAACTATACACGACTTACGAACTACGTTGCGGCAACACTCGCGTCCGGCATGGGGCAGTATGTGGGTCAGGTCATCAACGCTGATCTGTTTCGCCGAATCAGGGCGACCCAGCTCAGTTTCTTGCAGAACATGTTGAGCCAGGGTCTGCTTGGAAGCACGGACGGAACACTGCCGTTCAGCGTTGTTTGTGACACGAGCAATAATCCGGCTAGCAGAACGAGCCTTGGCTACGTGCAGTCGGACGCGCAGGTGCGCTATCAGGCTATCAACGAGAAGTTCATCGTCAACATGGAGGGTGGCCAGACTGTGCAGGTGAGCCGCCAGACTCTGCCGACCGGTCAGGCGGCCTAAAGGAGCGGATATGGCAACCACCACTTTCTCCGTCGGCCGCGACTGCCAGCTCGTTGTCATGGGGCCGGCCGGCCGCGTCGATCTCACGCATGTCACCGGTTTCGAAAGCCGGCAATTGACTCATCCAATTCGTGTCGACCGGCTCGACGGAACGCAGATGGCGGCCGAGCTACCGAAGGGATGGGAAGGCACCTTCGAAATCGAACGTGGAACCTCGGCGGTCGACGATTTCATTGCCGCCGCGGAGAACCAGTTCTTTGCTAACGGCCGCATCCCGCCCGGCACACTTTACCAGTACGTAACAGAGACGGACGGTAGCCTTTCTACCTATCAATACGACAGCGCCGTGTTCAAGCTTGCCAGCGCCGGAGCCTGGAAGGGCGACGCAAGCGTGAAGCAGAAGCTTGAGTTCTTTGCTGTCCGGCGGAAGCGCATCTCATGACACCGTCCGAGACGATCATCGCGTCCGCGACTTCGGCGCAAGTCGTCATCGACGACAACGGCCGGAGACTTGCGATCCGGCGCATGACGGTGCTGGACAAGCTCCGACTGTTCAGGGCTGCGGGACCTTATTTGTCCCAGAACGGGCCCTGGCTGGGGATCGCGCTTCTTGCCTGCTCGGTTACCGCGATTGACGACGTGCCGGTTCCGATGCCTGCCAACGAGCAGCAGATCGAGGCGCTGGTCGCGCGTCTCGGTGACAACGGTATCGCGGCCGCCGCGAGGGCGCTGTCGACGGCGCCCGAAACCACCCCGGAAACGGTGAGGCAAGAAGCGGGAAACTGAGTAGGCACCCCGATCTGATCGATTGCCTGTTCCTGGTTCGGAACGGGGTGCCGTTTGACGTCGCGTTCAGCCTCCCGTCCGACGAACGACTAGCTTGGATCGTCATATTAGGCACGCTCGACGGGCGCACGTTTGACTGGGGTGCGCTCAGCTGGAGGGACCCGCCGTGATCAGCGTCCGCGGTTTGCAGAGCCTGTTAGTCGCGCTCAATAGGGCTGATCTCGCTCCGGCCCAGCAGCACGCTCTCGAAAGAGCGGCAGGACAGCTCGGCAGCTCCGTGCGAGAGTTGTTGTCTAACGTGCCTGGGACCGATCACAGCTCACCTTGGCTGCGAACAGGCGCACTTCGTGACAGCATTAGAAGCGAGGCCGGTCCCGAGGAGGCGGTCGTCGCGTCAAGCAGTCTTGACGCGGTGTACCAGGAGC
>CAXUIE010000009.1:0-6356 GCA_964250825.1 uncultured Acidisphaera sp.
CCGCGCCGGCCCCATGTTGCCCGGCCCGATGAAGCCCTGGTGATAGGAGTAGAGCGCGCCGGCGAGCCCGGCGAACGCGCCGGCGAACGCGAAAACCAGCGCCTTGAACACCTGCGCGCGGTAGCCGAAGAAGGCGAGCCGGTCCTCATTCTGTCGCAATCCTGCGAGCACGAGGCCGAACTGCGAATGTACAAGAGCCCGCGCGGCCAAATACATGATTGCGAGGAGCCCGAGCACGAGCAGGTAGAACGCAACGCCCTCGACAAATTCGTAGGAGCCGGCCTGCAGCAGCTTGATGGAGGACAGGCCGTTCCCCGCGCCCACGTACTGCCAGCCGGAAACCAAGCGCTCGGCGGCGTAGGAGCCGGTGAGCGTGCCGAAAGCGACAAAGATCGGCGTCGGCGTCCGGCGGCCCAGCAGGAGGAAAGCCGCGAACAGCAGGGCGAGCGCGAAACCGACCAGCATCGCGAGCGGCAGCGTGCCCCAGATGGCGCTGAAATCTAGGTCGCGGCCGACCAGGGCCACGGCGTAGCCGGCGACGCCGAAGAATAGCGCCTGGCCGAAGCTCATGATCCCCGAGTAGCCCCAGCACAGGTCGAAGCTGATGCCAAGCATCGATAGGATCAGCACGTTGGTCGCGAGCGTCATGAGCTCGGTCCGTTCCCCCAGCACGACGGGCACGAGCAGCAGCACGATCGCGACCAGCACCTCGACCGTGGGCAGCGCGCGCAAGCGGAACCGTCGGCCCCCGCGCGCGCCGGCGACGCGCGCGGCGGCGCCCGGCACGGCTTGGGTCAACGGCTCAGCACTCCTTCGGGTTCACAAGATCGTAGCGGCTAAGGACGTCGTAGCGCGTCTTGCCCGCATCGACGTTGCAAACGGCGATGTACATGTTCATGCGGCAGTGCATCTTGCCCGGAACCATCTCGGCGCCCCCGCCCGGGCCTTGGCTGATCTTCGCATGGTCCAGGGTTGCCGCCACGTCCTCGCGGCCGAGCTTGCCGCCGTTCTCCTTGACCGCCGCCTCATAGAGCTTGATCCCGCGATACATCCCGGTCGCGGCGCTCCCTGCGGTGAACAGGTATTTCGTGTCGGGAAAGCGCTTCGAGTACTCCGCCTGCAATTGCTTGCTGAACGGGTCATCGACCGCCTGGAAATAATCGAGGCAACTGTACAGCCCGGCCATCTCCTCCGGCGGATGATAGTTGAGCAGATTTTCGTCGTAGTACACGCAGGTCACCACCCCACCGTCGCGCTGAAAGCCCGACTCGTAGAGCTGCTTCATGAAAGGCTGCAATCCGGGCGCGATGATGGTGTTGAACACGCAATCCACCTTGCCGTCGCGAATCTTGCCGATCGTGGCGGAGTACTCGGCCTGGTCGAGCGGGTAGTATTCTTCGAACACCACCTCGCCGCCGTTCGCCTCGATCACCTTGCGTGTGTAGCGGTTGAGCAACTGCGGCCAGACATAGTTGGCCGATGGCATGGCGAAGCGCTTCCGCCCCTTTTGCTTGATGAGAAAGGGGATCAGCTCGTCCACCTGCTGCGCCGGGGTCGGCCCGGTGCAGAACAGGTATTTCGTGCACTCCTGGCCCTCGTAGAGCTGCGGATAGATATAAAGAGTGCGTCCGCGGTTGACGATCGGGTCCTTGATCGCTTGGCGCATCGCGCTGGTGATGCCGCCGAGCACCACGTTTACCTTGTGCTCCTGGATGAGCCGGCGGACGTTGCCGACCGCGATCTTGGGGTCCGACGCGGTGTCCTCCAAGTAGAGTTCGACGGGTCGGCCACCGACGCCGCCGCCCGCGTTGATCTGCTCGACGGTGAACTGCGCCACCTGCCAGTCGGCGTTGCCCGATGGCGCGATCGGGCCGGTGATGTCGGTCGCGATCCCCATCTTGATCGGCTCGGCGGCATGCGCCCAGCTCGGTCGCAGGAGCCAGCCGGTCGCGGCACCGCCGAGCCAGCCGTTCGCGGCGAGCGCGCTCGCCCCTGCCAGCAATCCGCGCCGGCCAACCCCGCGCGGCGGAGTGGGATGGTTGTGCTGCATTCAGGTTCTCCCCGGAGAGATCAAGCCTTGCGGCCGGAAACGCACGACCGCGAGCGCGACCACGAACACGAGCGGGTCAGCCAGGACGGGAATGACGACCCACGGTAGCCCGGCGGCCAGCGCGCCCACGGCGCCCGCCCCGAGGATCGGCCCCGTGAACGTTCCGACGCCGCCTAGCATCACGGACAAGAACGATTGCACTAGAAATCGCGTGCCGATATCCGCGGAGAGTTGATACAGCGGGACGATGAGCGCGCCCGCCAACCCGGCGAGCGCGGCGCCGAAGGCGAAGGTGAGCGCGTAGAGCCGCGCGGTCGAGATGCCGCAGGCGCGCGCCAGCATTGGGTTCTCGAGCGCGCCCCGGATGCGGAGCCCAACCATCGTCCGGGTCAGCAGCAGCCAGCTCCCGGCGATGACGGCAAGCGTTATCCAGATGATGATCGTGCGCCACCAGGAGAACTCGATGCCGCCGAGGGCGAACGCGCCGGAGATTGGCTCCTCCACCGTCTTGTAGTGCCCGCCGAGCAGCCCGCGCACGCTTTCGCGGATCACGAGCCCGATCGCGAAGGTGCCGAGCATCGCTATGATCGGCGCGCGATACCATCTCCGGATTATCAAGCGTTCCAGCACGATGCCGAGCGCCGCCAAAACCAATGGGGCCGCGACGATCCCGGCCCAGGTGGGCGCGCCCGCCTCGTGGACCAAGTACACCGTGTAGGCGCCGAGCAGCACGAACTCGCCGTGAGCGAAGTTAAAGATGCCCATCATGC
The DNA here is from genome assembly GCA_964250825.1 of uncultured Acidisphaera sp. Lineage (GTDB taxonomy): Bacteria > Pseudomonadota > Alphaproteobacteria > Acetobacterales > Acetobacteraceae > CAVWQV01. The sequence continues at coordinate 2,821 of CAXUIE010000009.1, forward strand.
TCGCGATGACGCCCAAGCCGAGCACGATGAGCACCACCACCGACATGAAGGCGAGGATGTCGAACGCGAGCTTGACGTCGATCATCGCCGGCGCCGGGAGAGCGCCGGTCCGGTCCGATCCCGCGCGCGCGCCACGGTCGCGATCAGAACTGGACGCCGCGGGTCAGCGCGCCCTCCACGACGAGGTTGGTGCCGCTGATGAAGCTCGCGGCCGGGCTGGCGAGAAACACGGCGGCGCGCGCCATCTCCTCCGGCTTGCCCATGCGCCCGGTCGGGTTGAGCCCAAGCGCGGTGGCGAACAGGGATGGGTTCTCCCGCTCGATGGTGTGCCAAACCCCGCCCTCGAAATAAGTGTTCCCGGGCGACATCGTGTGGGCGCGGATGTTCTTGGGGGCGAGCTGGTACGCCAGACCCTGGACGTAGTGAATGAGCGCCGCCTTGAACGTGCCGTACGGTCCGGCGGCGAAGTCAACCTCGCGCCCGGACACCGAGGCGACCGCGACGATCGCCGCCGCGTCGGATTTTTCCAGAAACGGCATCGAGGCGTTTACCACGCGAACCGTGCCCATCATGTCGGTCTCGAACTCGCGCTTCCAGGATGCGTCATCCTGACCGATCGCGAGCGCGCTGACGTTCGCCACCACCACGTCCAGGCCGCCGAGCTCGGCCGCCGCGTCCGCCACCCAAGCCCCCAGCGCCGGGCCATCGGCGACGTCGAGCGCGCGGCCTGTCGCCTCCACGCCCGTGGCCCGCAGCATCGCCACGGTCGCCTCGACCTCGCGCTCGTTGCGCGCGCAGATCGCGACCGACGCTCCTTCGGCGGCGAGAAGTTCAGCGATCGCCCGCCCGATCCCTTTCGTCGCGCCCGTGACCAACGCTTTCCGGCCCTTCAGCCCAAGGTCCATCCTATCCTCCGTAAAGCGCCAGCCACTAAGCGTGTTCGCCTCGTCACGCGGCCGGCGGTCGATCGGGTTCGTTCTGCGTTGCCGTGAATAGCCGCCGCAAGTGCTCGCCCGACGTCGTCGGCGCGTATTTCGGCGCTGAACCGTCCGCCGCGCAGGTCGGGATACACACGATCGGCGCGTCATAGTTCGGGTTGTGGAAGAACACCAGCGACTGCCGCCGGCTTTCCGCTTCCGTCCCGGCCGGCGGGTTGACGACGCGGTGCAGCGTGCTGACCCAGGCGTCGTTGGTCCAGCGGGCCATGAGGTCGCCGATATTGACGACAAACGTTCCGGTGACGATGGGAACGTCGACCCATTCGCCGTCCGCGTTGCACACTTGCAGACCGCCGGGCCGATCCTCGGTGCAGAGAATGGTGAGGCTGCCGTAATCCGAATGAGCGCCGGCGCGTATCTGGCCGGGCTTCGGCGGCGCATTCGGCGCGGGATAGTTCCGCACCCGCAAACGGCTGATGTGACGATCCACCATGCCGTCGAAATAACTTTCCTCCACGCCGAGCCCCACGGCGAAGATGCGCATCAGGCTCGCCGACAATCGCCCCATCGCCCGATAGTACTCGGTCCAGACCGGCCGGAGGTCGGCAGGTTCGGCGGGCCAAAGGTTGGGCGTGAAATGCCGGCCGGCTTCCGAGGCGACCGCGTAATCCTCGCGCGGGAGGGCCACCGGCCCGATCATCAGGCTTTCGTTGAGGTCGCCCGCCTGCGCGGTCGGATCGCGCGCCCGCGCGACCGATTCGCCCTCCATCCCGATATAGCCGCGCGCCACGCCGGGTGCCGGGCGCGCGACGCGCAGTTTGTCCGCGAGCGGGAGGTCGAAGAAGGCGCGGCCCGTCGCCCGCGTGCGCTCGATAAGGTCCGACGGGATGCCGTGGCCGCTCACGACGAGAAAACCGATGTCGCGGCACGCTCGGTCGACTGCCCTCGCGACGCCCACTTTATCGCCGCCGTTGAGGAACGGTGCGATGTCGATCACCGGGACATCCCGCAATGTGCTCATGCGCCGCTCCCGGGCTGATGAAGGACAGGACGCGCGCGGGTGAACGAGGGGCGGCCTCGTTTGACGCCCCACAGCGGTTGCGCGAGCGCGGCCACCGCTTCGGCTGCGTCGGTCGCGTCGAGCGCCACGAGGTCCGCCGGGCCGCCCACGGCGATGCCGTAATCCGACACCCGCATGAGACGCGCCGCCGCGTGCGTTACCAGATCGAGGCACTCCGCCATCTCCTCGGCGCGCGCGACCTGGCAAACGTTGGCGTAAAGGTTCGCCATTCGGATGAGCGAGCCATCGCCGTACGGGGTGAACGGGTTCAGCACATTGTTGGTGGACACCGAGCATGTCACTCCGGCGCGGCGAAGCGGGCCGGGCGGCGTGACGCCGCGCGGAATGGCGTGGCTGTGCTTACGCCCCATGAGGTAACGGGCCGTCGACGGTAGGATCGGCACGGCGACACCCGCCCGCGCGAGTCTCGCGGCGATCGCCGCGAACTGGTCGGGCGCTAGCAGCGAGAACTGGGTCGCATGGCCGATCGCGACGCGCCCGCCCCAGCCGTATTCCTCGGTCTTGCGGCATACGTAGGCGGCCTGCATGCCGTCCGTCGTCTCGGCAAGGTCGAGATGCATATCGATGTCGACGTCGAAGTCACGCGCGAGCGCGAACACGCGGTCGATTTGGCCCTGCGGGTCGGTGTCGATGTAGGGTGCGGCGCCGATCACCTGCGCGCCGCGCCGCAGAGCTTCGACGAGCAGCTCCGCCGTGCCCGGGTTGTTCAGCAAGCCTTCCTGCGGGAAGACGCAGATCTCGACGTCAACCGCCCAGCGATAAGCCTTGGCGAGCCGCTGGATGGCCTCGAACCCCAACAAGCCAATCCCCGGGTCGACCTCGACATGGGTGCGCATCCGCATCGTGCCGTGGGCGATGCACTGTCGCAGCACGGTTTCCGCGCGCCGGTGGATATCCTCGGTCGTGAAATCGCGCTTGGCCCGGGCGGTTTCCCGCACGGCCTCGCCCAGTGTGCCGTCGTCCACTTGGCAACGACGGAGAATGCACGCCTTGTCGAGATGGATGTGGGTCTCGATCAGCCCAGGGAGAACGAGGCAGCCGTCCGCTTCGACAATCGCCGCGCCCATGCCCGGGGCCAAATCGCCCGGCTCGGCGATCGCGGCGATCCGCTCCCCCTCCACCGCGATGTCCACGGTTCGGGCGTGACCGCGATGCCCCAAGCGGGCGTGCCGGATCAGCAGGTCCATCGACCGCTAAGCCGCCCGGAAACATCGGACCGGCATGGCTTGCTCCCCTTATCCGGTAGGAGCACAGCAAGTTCCGTACCGGCGTTACCCCCGGCGCGCGTCGGTGTCGGGCGGATGCTTCTCAACCGAGACTACGGGGCATCCACCGCAATCTCCACGCGGCGGCTCGCTAGGCCAGGATCTTCGCCCGTCTGGCCCTTTCCCTCGCGGACAAGCCGCCGCGGATCGACGCCGCTCGCAACCAGACCGTCGGCGACGGCCTTGGCGCGTTGTTGGGACAGCGTGACGTGGCGCCCCGGGGGGCCCGCGCCGGGGGGGGTGGCCAACAAC
>CAXUIE010000009.1:6366-9539 GCA_964250825.1 uncultured Acidisphaera sp.
GCGTGACGTCGGCAGCGGGGCTGCCGGCGCTGTCGGTGTAGCCGATCACCTCGATCGGGGCCGCGGGAGCCATGTTCGCCTGCGCTGCCGCGGCAGCAACCACGTCCCGCCCGGATCCATCGAGTTGTGCCGATTGCTGCGGGAAGAATACGGTGTAGCGCGGCGTGGTCGTGCAGGCGGCAATCGCCAGCAAGGGTAGCGAGAGCGCAACCCCCCGCGTGCAAGCTCGTTTTAAACGCCCGTTCCGCACATTCACACTCCTTTTCTTAAGAGCAGACCGTCGCCGCGACATGGACTCGGGAGTTGCCCGCTACATCTCCCGCTCGAGCCAGGCGATGTGCCGAGCGATCGACGCGCCAAACGCCTGCTTGCCTCCCGTGGGGATGACCATGTTCCAGAACGCGCCGTAGATCGCATCGAACGTCCAGGGCTCCACGATGTCGGCGATGCGGCGGACGGCGGCGGCGCCGAGCGGGATGAGGTTGGGGTAGCTGCGCATGAACGCGACGTGGGCGCGGTCCGGAACCACTTGCAGCAGGTCGCCGCTCAGCATCGCGCCGCGACCGCCGCGTTGCGCCCAGTGCAACAGCTGGCCGCCATCGAAATGGCCGGGGCAGCGGATCAAGGTCAGGCCGGGCGAGATCTCCTTGGTGTCGCCTTCCCAGAACGCGAGCGCCGGGCCGTCCCGCATCACCCATTCGCGGTCGGCGGCGTGCAGATGCACGGGGATGTCGCCAAACGCGCGGCTCCATTCCAGCATGGTGGTGTAATAATGCGGATGGGAGATCGCGATCGCCGCGAGGCCGCCCAGACCGTTGATCAGATCGACGGTGACCCGATCGAGGCGGCTGATGCAGTCCCATAGAACGTTGCCGGCCGGCGTGCGGACCAGCAGCGCCCGCTGACCGATAGCGAACGAGGGGCTGGCCGCCAGCCCGATCAGTCCGCCATCATCGCGAAAGCACGTCATGTGCGTCAAATTCAGCCGATCGAGCGTTGTCCAGCCCTGCCCGGTCGGTGGGAGATACTGCCGCTCGTCGGTGCAAATTGGGCACGTCGCGGGCGCTTCTGCCGTGGGCGCGAACTGGGTGCCGCAAGTCGTGCAGATGAACGCTTGCATGGCGCTCCCCTTCGCGGCCGCGTCCTGAGAAGTCGCAGACGTCGCACCAAACCGCCATCAAGTCCACGGTCGCGCGCCCGCGTTAGCCCCCCCGCGGCCGCGGGGCGCGGGCCGCCGGGCTTGTGCGTGGGGGGAACCCGCGGGGGCTGCCTCGGCGCGAACGGCTGCGCGCCGCCCGCCGCGGCTTCCGGAGGAGAAGCCCATGGAACTCGGCGTGTTCATCCCGATCGGCAACAACGGGTGGCTGATCTCGACCAATTCGCCGCAATACATGCCGAGCTTCGAGCTCAACCGCGCCGTGACGTTGAAGGCCGAGCGCTACGGCTTCGATTTCGCGATGTCGATGACCAAGCTGCACGGCTTCGGTGGCCCGACGCAGTTCTGGGACCACAACCTCGAATCCTTTACCCTGATGGCCGGGCTCGCGGCGATCACCGAACGCATCGGGTTGTTCGCGACCGCCGCCACGCTCACCCTCCCGCCGGCGATCGTCGCGCGCATGGCGTCCACCATCGACTCGATCTCGCCGGGGCGTTTCGGGGTGAACATGATTACCGGCTGGCAGCACCGCGAGTACAGCCAGATGGGGCTTTGGCCGGGGGACGAGCATTTCCGCAGCCGGTACGACTACCTCGCCGAATACACCCAAGTCCTGCGCGACCTGTGGGACACCGGGCGCTCCGATTTCCAGGGGCGGTTCTTCCAGATGAGGGATTGCCGCCTCAGCCCCCGGCCGAAAGGGAAGGTGAAGCTCATCTGCGCCGGGCAGAGCGACGCCGGCCTCGCCTTCTCGGCGCGGCATGCCGACGTGAATTTCTGCCTCGGCAAGGGCCGGAACACGCCGGGTGCCGTCGCGCCGGCGGTTGAGCGATTGCTGGAAGCGGCGGCGCGCGCTGGGCGCGACGTGGGCGCCTATGTGCTGCTCACCGTGATCGTCGATGACACGGACGCCGCGGCGACGGCGAAATGGGCGCATTACAAAGCAGGCGCGGATCACGAGGCGCTCGCCTATGTCGCGGCGCAAGCGGCGACGGACCCGTCGCCCACCGCCCACATCAAGCAGATCTCCGACCAGGACGGCGCCATAAACCTCAACATGGGCACCTTCGTCGGCTCGTCGGCCAGCGTGGCGCACATGCTGGACGAACTGGCGGCGGTTCCGGGCGTGAAGGGCGCGCTGCTCACCTTCGATGATTTCCTGACCGGTCTTGATCGCTTCGGACAAGAAATCCAACCGCGCATGACTTGCCGCGCTGATATGTTGGCGGCCTGACGCCCGCACGGGAGTTCGCCATGACAGACCTTGACGCCGCCGGTTCGCGCCTCCGCGCCTTGCCGCAGGAGCTCCCGCGCAAGCCCGGCGCGCTGCCCCTACCGGCCCGGCCGGAAAGCTTTCCGATGACGCCCGGCGAGACCGCTTTGATCGTCGTCGACATGCAGAACGCCTACGCGGCGCCCGGCGGCTACATCGACATCCAGGGCTTCGACGTGTCGGGCGCGCAGGCGGTGATCGAGATCATCGGCCGCGTCGTCGCGGCCGCCCGCGCCATGGAGATGCGGATCATCTTCTTCCAGAACGGATGGGACGCGGCCAAGCACGAGGCCGGCACGCCCGATTCGCCCAACTGGTGGAAGTCGAACGCCCTGAAGCTGATGCGGGCCGAGCCCGCGCTTGATGGGAAGCTGATCACAAGGGGCGGCTGGGATTACGAGTTGGTTGCGCAACTGCGGCCCGAGCCGCAGGACATCGTGCTGTCCAAGCCCCGCTACAGCGGTTTCTACGGCACGCAGCTCGACCAGATCCTGCGGGCGAGGCGGATCCGCAACCTCGTCTTCGTCGGCATCGCCACCAACGTTTGCGTCGAATCGACGCTCAGGGACGCCTACTTCCTCGAATACTTCCCGATCCTGATCGAGGACGCGGCGTTGCAGGCCGGCCCGCCGGCGCTGCAGGCCGCCACCGTCTACAATGTCGAGAAGTTCTTTGGCTGGGTGACGACCGCCTCCGCGTTTTGCGCGATGACCAACCGATGATGGCGCGGTGTCTCACAAT